>JAFDAP010000545.1 GCA_019313765.1 Deltaproteobacteria bacterium
AAGGGGGCGGGTTTTGATCACATGATTATCACCGGCAGGGCCGAAAGGCCCGTTGTGATCTCCCTTGTCAATGACGAGGCACGTCTGCTTGATGCAAGTGACCTGTGGGGTCTTGATATTTTTGAGACAACGGACGCGCTCAAGAAATCCCATGTCGGGCAAAAATCGAGTGTCATAGCCATTGGTCCTTCAGGTGAAAACAGGGTGGTTTTTTCCATGGCCTTAGTTGATAAGGCAGCCACCCTGGGACGAGGTGGATTAGGCGCGGTAATGGGATCAAAAAATCTGAAGGCCATAATTGCTTCGGGCAAAAACCGTCCGAAGGTTTATGACCCAAAGGAACTCAAGACTCTTCTTGCCGGTATGCGTGAACGGCTCAAGAGATTCAAGAATCATCCGAGGGTACTTGAATTAGGCATCATGGAGAACTGGGATAATTATATTAAACAGTTTTCAGCATGCAGAAGTTTCAGCAGTGTTTTTCCCGGCGAAAAGGCAAGCGAACTCTATGGCCCGGATGTGTATCGGAGCTTAAATGTAAAACGTTTGGGATGTCCGTCATGTTTTACTCCGGATAAGGATCAATTAGAAGTTAAGGAGGGACCTTATAAGGGGTTCAAGACGACTACTACGTCTTATTTCAACAGTTTTTCCATCGGTCATCTATTTGATCTCAACACTACTGAGGATAAGACGGCCGGCCTGCGCATGACTGACAGGTTAGATCGATTGGGCCTTGACATGTTTACATTCGGGGGCATGCTGGACTTTCTTGTGACTCAATGCGAAGACGGCAACCTGGACCAGGCCCGTTTTGACCTCCCTTTAAAACGGGACATGGATACCCTCAACCGCTGGGCCGTTGCCATTACAGCAAGAAAAGGCTCTGCAGATATTTTAGCGCAAGGCTGGAAGACGCTCTTGAAATATCTCGGGAAGGAATATGAAGCAAATGCCCCTGTTATCAAGGACTGTGATGTCCTCTGGGAGCCACGGCTGGTGGGTCTGGGTACAATGGAATTCGAGCAGATTGTTTCTTTGAAGGGACCGCGATCACAAAGTGGGGGATCGCCCACCTACGTCCCGGGCCAGACAGAGGAAAACCTGCCCCTGTTTAGGAGACACCTTGAAAGGATGGGAGCCGACAACGAGGCAATAGGCCGGATCATGGACTCCCCTCTCGGATTCAACGTGGGACGTATGACCCGCTATTCCGAGGACTGGTACACGATTCTAAGCAGCCTGGGTATATGCAACCGGCACTTCAATAACCGCTTTTACAGCCTCGAACTCTGCCGAAAGTTGTTTGTGGCTGTCACCGGTTTTCAGGTAAGTGATGAGCATATGAGGAAGTCCGCGGTACTGATCTGGGATACCCTCAAAGGACTCAATACTGGAGAAGGATTCGGCCCGGCTGATGACAGGCCGCCGGAAATCTGGTTCAGGCCCATGACAGGAGTTGACGGTCAACCCCTTGTACTTCGCGACTATTTTGGTAAGACCGAGTTGAGCCGGGAAGACGTCACTCGACTGGTGGAAGATTACTATGATGAGAGAGGATGGGGGAAATATCTATCAGAGATTTGAACCTATTTTGGAAATTTAGATTTTGGTCATTAGAACGAAATAGAAATTTTACCACAAGCACACGAAGGGCACGAAAAATGAGTTTTTTATGGTGTTATGATCTCTTCCTGGTCTTGGTGATCTTCGTGGCCTCCGGCCCATAGGGGCCTCCGCCCCGGAGGGCGAACAACTTCCTGTAACTTCCTGTGCATTTTGAGCACAAATTTATCCATAAGGTAGTGATAAAGAGCCCCCCCATAAGCAAAACTTATACCCCCTATCAAGTTAAATGAGTTGACGCGAGTTAATTAGGTCCTCACAATAAGAAGGAAAGGTGAAGTGATGCGGTGAGGAAAGATTAACTTGATTTTGAAATTGGGAGGTATAGAAAATGGCTAAAGAAACCAAACATTCCATCTGTTTCTGGTGTAAACCGCGATGCCGTCTCAAGGTAGAGGTAGAGGACAATCGGCTGATCAAGATCGCCAAATCACCCATCAAGGCGTGCCCCCGGAAGTACTGCTCAGACCTCGAGCGATTCTACCATCCGGACCGTCTCGACTACCCGCTCAAACGGGTGGGTGATAGAGGGGAAAACAAGTGGCAAAAGATTACCTGGGATGAG
>JAFDAP010000546.1 GCA_019313765.1 Deltaproteobacteria bacterium
CCGGGAAGAAGCCCTGCCACAAGTGCATGACCCGCCTCATGATAGGCCGTCGTCCTTTTCTCCTCATCACTTATAATCATGCTTTTCCGCTCAGCTCCCATCATGACCTTATCCTTGGCATCTTCGAAATCGGTCATCTCCACTCTATCTTTTTCACGCCTGGCAGCCATGAGGGCTGCCTCATTTACCATATTTTCCAGGTCAGCGCCCGTAAACCCCGGGGTTCCCCTGGCAAGTATGGCAATATCCACATCATCCTTCAAAACTATTTTTTTAACATGGACCCTCAGAATTTCTTCCCTGCCCTTTATGTCTGGAACAGGCACAACAACCTGTCTATCAAATCGTCCAGGTCTCAATAGAGCAGGATCAAGGACATCAGGCCTATTTGTGGCTGAGATGAGGATAACTCCCTCATTAGACTCAAAGCCATCCATCTCCACAAGAAGCTGGTTGAGGGTCTGCTCTTTTTCATCGTGCCCTCCACCCAATCCGGCACCCCTGTGACGACCGACAGCGTCTATCTCATCCATAAATATGATACAAGGGGCATTCTTTTTGCCCTGTACAAAAAGGTCTCTGACCCTTGAAGCACCGACACCAACAAACATCTCAACAAAATCCGATCCGCTTATGCTGAAAAAGGGGACCTCCGCCTCCCCGGCTATAGCCCTGGCCAGAAGGGTTTTCCCTGTCCCTGGGGCACCTACCAGGAGAACACCTTTGGGTATCCTTCCGCCTAATCGAGTAAATTTCTTGGGATCACTGAGAAACTCAATAATTTCCTGTAATTCTTCCTTGGCCTCATCAATGCCTGCCACATCGTCAAAGGTGACCTTCTCCTGGGAATCAGTCATAAGCCTTGCCCGGCTCTTTCCGAAAGATAGGGCCTTCCCCCCTCCAACCTGCATCTGCCGCATAAAAAATATCCAGACACCTATAAGCAACAGCATGGGAACCCAGGAGAGAAAGATATGGAACCATGACGAATCATCTTCGGGTTTTGCAGATATCTTGACTTCTTTGCTCCTCAACAGTTTGATCAGTTCAGGATCTTTGGGAGCGAATGTCTTAAATGGTCCCTGGGCGGACATGCCGGATATATTGTCTCCCTGAATGGTGAGATGGATGACGCTTCCGCTCTCCACCATGCTGAGGAAATCACTGTAACCAATAGAGATGCTGCTCTCGGTTGGCTGTTTGAATATTTGAAACACCATGACCATCATGAGGCCGATCACGAGCCAAAGGGCAAGGTTTTTATGAGGTAAGTTCATTCTGTACAATCCTTAAAAAGTGAGTGTGAACCTTGGTTAATCGAAACCGCCGGAGAGTAAGAAACCATTATAGATGCCACCCACCCCGACAAAAAGAAAGGAAGAGAACACAATGGTCTTATATATAGTCCAACTGGAAGGCGAATGATAGATTTAACTAGACATCCCTGCCTTGCCTCCCGTCCATGAGCCTCGGTATAGTCACCGTTCCTGGATAAGTAGTTCGCCACAATTCACACAATACTTGTTTCTTTCACGTCGCCTTTTGGCATGTTCTTCTTCCTTACACCTTCTAACAGGGATATCTCTATTTACCACGTCCCCACACGCCGGGCAAAAGCGGACCGGTGCGTTTGGGCGTCCGTGATTAAGGTTGGGGCACCTGTTCCCCCGTGTTATCATTTTTTTCTCCTATCCCCACTATGACTACGAACTCTCAAGAAGTCCGTAATTTCATAAACTCAGCTCGTTTTCACTCAATGGGATTATGATGAACGTCGGATTCCCCAGCCATTTTCATCAACGATAATGACATACCGGGCAAGAACATTGGAGGCTGAGCACAAACAGTTTTCGTTAGCATGAATCTTGAATTGTGCCTGAGTTGCAGGTCCCTATATATCCGGTTTCGGGTCCCCTCCATCGCTCACTCTTTACCGCCTCTTTCGCAGTGAGCCGATGCTGCTTCGAGTTCCTTGGTTTCTTCCTGTGCCAGCCCAAGGGCATCTCGAAGCTTTTCCAGGATGCGGGCAGACACATCAGGGTTGGCATTCTCCCTGCCCTGGCCAATCCGTTCCCTATCAAAGGAATACCAGACCCCGCTCTTGTCGATGACTTCCGTTTGAACAGCCATGTCCAGAAGATCACCGGCTCTGGATATACCCTCACCATACATGATATCAAATTCTGCTTCTTTGAAAGGAGGCGCCACCTTGTTCTTCACCACCTTCACTCGGGTCCGATTCCCAACAACTTCCTGACCTTCTTTGATCTTTCCAATCCTTCGGATGTCAAGCCTGACCGAGGAGTAGAACTTAAGAGCCTTTCCCCCGGGCGTAGTCTCAGGGTTCCCAAACATGACCCCGATTTTCATACGAATCTGATTGATAAAGATAACGGCCGTCATCGACTTGCTGATACTTGCAGCCAACTTCCTTAATGCCTGCGACATAAGTCTGGCCTGAAGACCCATGTGGACATCTCCCATGTCGCCTTCAATCTCTGCCCTCGGCACCAGCGCTGCCACCGAATCAATAACCACCACATCCATGGCGCCACTGCGGACCAAAACCTCGGTAATCTCCAGGGCCTGTTCACCAGTATCTGGTTGAGAAACCAGCAGATCATCGCAGGTCACTCCAAGCTTTTTGGCATACTGGACGTCCAGGGCGTGTTCAGCATCGATGAAGGCTGCAAGACCATCCCGCTTCTGTGCTTCGGCCATGATGTGAAGGGCAAGGGTGGTCTTGCCTCCGGACTCCGGCCCAAAGATTTCAGTGACCCGACCTCGCGGTATGCCTCCCACTCCCAGGGCATGGTCCAAGGCAAGTGATCCGGTTGAAATAACAGGGACATCTGCAATCACCTGCCCGCCTAATTGTATGATGGAACCCTTGCCGAACTGACGCTCTATCTGATCCATCGCCAGCTGGACCGCTTTCTGCTTGTCCACCGATATGCTACCCACAGATATCCTCCCTCATTGATAATAACAATTTTCCTACATCCTTCTGCCTTTTTCCCTTTACAGGTCAGGACATGAAACGGACAAAAATTGCATGCTGGGATGGCGAATGGACAATAAACATTGCCCTTGAGTTGTAGGGGGTTTTCCTGGCCCAAGTCAGATGGACCACCTTAGTATCGAGGCCTCCAAGTTAAGCCAGCCCCAAAGCTAATTTTCGGTTCCATATCAAGGCACAAACTAAATCTGTGTGTTTGCACTATACTCCTCAGGGCCGTATTCGTTTGATAGTCTTGAATGACATATTTTACAATACAACCTGTTTGCACTTTTGTCTCTGCCACAAATTATGCATGGATTACTTGCGCTTTTCTTTTGTTCATTTGTTTTGGCTGATCGTTTTGCTCGCTCTTTTATTCTTTCATGCTGCTTTTTTTGACATTCAGGATTATCACAACAAATTCTCCTTTTATCACCTTCAAATGTTTCTTTACAAAAGATACAAGTGAAATATCCAGGTTGTGTGCCAGGCTTTATAACCGCCCTTTGTACATTATTCGGTTTAACCAACATATGCGGTAGGCTCCTCTAGTCCAAAAGTTGCGGCTTTTGCTATATGTAAGGAGGTGCCGTCCCCAGCAGTGTATGCAGAAGTTATGAAAAATAGAGGTTCCATGGTTGAAGGGAAAAGCCTTAATTTATGGAACGACAAAAAGCCTTCCAAGTCAAGGGGAATCGACTGGTAGAATCGCCTCAGAATTAACGATTTTAGGCTAACGAAGGGGAAGGTAAGACCACAATATGTTGGGGTCGGCTCTCCAAACCAATAATTTCAGTATTGCCAAACCCTAATTTCTTAAAAAGTGAAGGATTGTGATGCCAGTTGTAAGAATTCAGGAAAGTTTTTGTTCCAGCGGTTTTTAAATATCATAAAATCCCAAAAGACACCGGTATTCAAATGGGATAAGAAGGTCATGCGTTCAGCTTGGCACGCTAACATTGATACCAGACGGTTTTCTGACAGTTTTTCCAATCAGCTTTCGACTACCAGAGGTAACATTCACATTCGGCGAGCTTTCGTTTTCGCATGGGATGGGAAAGAAACTTGGCGGGTTTTGAATTGAAGGATGCTTGCCA
>JAFDAP010000017.1 GCA_019313765.1 Deltaproteobacteria bacterium
CCGAGTATCACCCTCAGAGTCATATAATCGAAGGGATGAAAGGCCCCTCGATAAGCCGTAACTGCTGTGCACCCGCAGCGGGAGCAATCGGCATTATCGCCGTATGTGCAGGCCTTTGGGTGCCCGTCCGATTTGAAACACCGGACTATTTTGTCGACCGGGCATGTTGAAAGGCTGTTCCACTTCATAAAGTCGCCGTAGGTCAGGAACTGGCGCGCCATGGCCCTTGTAAAACCGATTTTCTCCCCATACCTTTTCCGCAAGGAGACAATGTGCATCACCAATCGGTTTCTCTCCTCAAGAGGTATAAAAAGATCCGTATCATTCGATCCTCGATCCGGTGTGTAAAATGAGAAGCCAAGCCCCTTGATGGGAAGTCTCATCATCTCTTTTACAAAATCCTCTATCCGGTCCTGATTAAGCCGTGTGATGGTCATGTGGACAATGGGAGGCAGGGATGCCCCAAAGAGGTTCTCCACTGCCAGGTCGTAAATGCCCTTTCCGCGAATCCTGTCATTTACATCCTTAGGGCCATCAAGAGACAGTATCCACTGTCCGTTTTCCAGCTCGGGAAATCCGTTTGTTCCATTGGTAAAGGCCAGTGTTGCATTAAAAATTCTGCCGGCCGTGCGGCACATTTCCGGCCGAAGGGTAGGCTCACCGCCGTACAAAATAGCCGCCCTCAAGCCCTTTGCCCGCAAACCTTTCATAAAGGCTGTCATTTCCCGGTCATTTAATTCCGGCGGATGGTCCTCTTTCCACCAGTAGCAATGAACACATTTGAGATTACAGCGATGGGTAATATCAATGGCTGCGGTTGTGTGTTGCTTTGTAAAAAGCCATTTATAGAGGATAAAGAGTTTTCCGGGAGTTAATCGCATGAAAAGGAGCCGTTAAAGGTCTCTTTGTAGTAAAGATCCGGGCCCAGCCTCCGGCCCATAGGGCCTACGGCCTGGAGGGATGACCTGGCTTTAGCGGGGATTGATTTTTGGAAATTCCAAATAACAAATCACAAATAACAAACAAATCACAATTACCAAAATTCAAAATTACAAACCGGCTTTGGTTATTGGTATTTAGAATTTGAGATTTGTTTGTTATTTGGATATTGTATTTTGGTGCTTTAAAAATCGTTGCTTTGAATTTGGGGTTTTAAAAAGTTGTTGCTTGTAGTCCTGGACGTTTTTCCCAAGAGGAAAAAATGGCGGAGAGAGAGGGATTCGAACCCTCGATGGAACTTTCGCCCCATACTCGCTTAGCAGGCGAGCGCCTTCAGCCGGCTCGGCCATCTCTCCGCGGGGCTTTATGCCATGCTTTACACAGATTCATTTTTCTGGCGGAGGGAGTAGGATTCGAACCTACGGTCCCTCTCGGGACAACGGTTTTCAAGACCGCCGCCTTCAACCACTCGGCCACCCCTCCATGCATATATTCCTATGGTTAAGATTTATTCGGCTTTTAAAACCTGGTCCTCAGGGACCGTCGAAGATCCCGCTACGCGGGGATCAGAATCAGATGGCTCTGCCGTTAAAAATGAAAATCGGTTGAGTCAAATGGTTGCGGTTGCGCAGCTCGTTTCGGGATTCGTGTGTCGGTTACGAACAAACCTATAAAGCAAATTGGGATATCGCACAAGAACCACCGCACCCGGGTAACGGTGGACGAAACCAGCAGCGCAACCGAATAACGAAAAATACCTTAGGCATTGAGCTGTTTTTTGAAAAAGCCCCTATGGGGCAAACCCAAAGCCGGACCCTCCGGACCCAAATTTTTACTATAACAAGCCCTGCCCTGATAGTCAAAATCTTTCATCCCGCCACCAGAAGGACTGATCCTGCTATCTTTTCAGTCACTTTGCATCTTTCACAAGGAATATCTCAATATTTGCTTTCTTTTTCAGCTCCTGAACGTAGTTGCTTACTTCTACCCGGATTTTTTCCTGCATCAAATTCTTCCTGATCCGGTCTTTCATGTCCTTGTAACTATGTGTGTTTGCAGGCTTTTTGTCTGAGAGTTTGATCAGATGGTATCCGAAGCGGGTCTCCACAACGTCGCTCAATTCATCCACCTTAAGGGCAAATGCGGCATCTTCAAAAGGTTTGGCCATCTGTCTCCTCCCGAAATAATTCAGGTCCCCTCCCTTGGCGCTGCTGGGACACTGGGAAAATTCCTTGGCAAGCGCGCCGAAGTCTTCGCCCTTTACCAGTCTCTGCCGTATCTTTTCAATCTTTTTGCGTGCTTTTGCTTTATTCTTTTCATTTGCCCCGGGTTCAACCTTGATCAGGATATGGCTCGCCCGAACCTGCTCCGGTTCTTTGAAAAGGTTTGTATGGCTGTCATAATATGCCTTGATTTCTTCTTCGGTAACCTCCACTTTCCCGAGGGTTTTTTTGTCCAGGAAACGCTGGATCGCTATTCCCCTTCTTATCTGCGATTTCATGACGGCCTCGGTGAGTTTCATCTTTTTTATGGCATTCTTGAATTCGGCTTCACTGGGAAATCGTTCTTTCAGTGTCTCGAATTGCGCACTGACTTCTGCCTCGTCAACTTTGGTTCCCACCTTCCGGCTTTGCTGATAAAGCAACTCAATGTTGATAAGGTTATCAAGGACTTTTTTTTCAAGTTCCTGAAGCTTCGAGGCAGAGAGCGGTTTTCCCATGCTTGAGAACCGTTGCCGGACACCGCTCATCTCCCTGTCAAAACTCACACGTGAGATCACTGATCCGTTGACCACCGCAACTTTGCCTTCTGAAGGCTGAGTCTCTTCGGCAAGTGCCGGCATGACAATCCATGTTAGAACCAGACCCGTTATAACCGACCAGAACAATACTCCACGTTTCTTATTCATCCAAATTTCTCCTTTCGATTTGAGTAACCTTTTTTCGTAGCGCAGAGCTTTAGCTCTGCCATTTTGATGCAGGGCTTTAGCTCTGCCATTTTGATGCAGGGCTAAAGCTCTGCCATTTTGATGCAGGGCTAAAGCCCTGCGCTACGCTATGAGAGAGAATGCACGCAAAAAGGTTACACTCTTTCGATTTGAAAAGAACGGCCTCTTTCATGGAACCTTAAGAGGAAATCCTCTCCCGCATTAAACGTATGGTTTTTTCATAATCATCACTGTGATAAATAGCCGAACCTGCGACAAACACATTCGCGCCTGCCGAGGACACCGTACCGATTGTTTCCGGACCAATACCTCCGTCTACTTCGATCTCAATGTCCAGGCCCCTTTTATCAACCATGTCCTTCAGCTTTTTTATCTTGGGGATCACCTCCGGTATAAATTTCTGACTACCAAACCCCGGGTTGACCGTCATCAACACAACCATATCAAGATCGTCCAACACATATTCCAGGCAATCCAGGGACGTGGCAGGGTTCAGGGACACGCTGGTCCTCGCTCCTTTTGCCCTTATATACTGAATCGTGCGGTGGAGGTGTTTCAGGGTCTCGGGATGCACGGTTATAATGTCTGCACCCGCCCCGGCAAACTCATCAATAAAACTGTCCGGGTCTGATATCATTAAATGGACATCAAGCGGCAGGTTTGTAACTCTCCGGGCTGCCTTGACGATCATGGGGCCTATGGTAATGTTGGGGACAAAGTGACCGTCCATAACATCAATGTGTATATAGTCAGCCCCTGCCTTTTCCACTGCCCTGATCTCCTCTCCAAGACGAGTAAAATCCGCCGAAAGAATCGAGGGTGCAATCTTTCCCATGTAAGTTCCTCCGTTCTTACTTCATTCTTACATTGAAAACCTGGTCGTCCCTCCGGGCCGTAGGCTGGGCCAATCGAAGATCCCGCTCCGCGGGGGCCAGAGCTATATAGCTCTGCCTTGGAGTTTTGCGTCTAAAAATACAAATTCCAAGTACCAAATTATAAATAAATCCCAAATTCCAATACCCAATGACCAAAACCGGATTAAAAAACGAACGTCCAACTCGCCATAGGCGAGCAAGCACGTTCATCTTTCCCCTGTTTATTATTTTGAATTTTGGTCATTGGAATTTTTTTGATATTTGGGATTTGATATTTGGAATTTCAATAAGCCAATGAAACTCCAACAAAGCAAATCCCCGCTGGAGATAACCAAACCCTGGTCCTCTGGGCCAGGATTTTTATTCCTTCGTAAACAAGGCCCCGAAAAAACCATCCATACCGTGAACGTGCGGAAGGGTCTTTAAAAAACCGTGATCATCAATCAGGTCGAGACCCCAGTCAGGAACATGTTCTTTCAGATTTTCAAGCCCTATTCCTCTGTCTTCCTCCAAAAAACCCTTGACCACATTCTCATTTTCCTGTCTTGAGATGGTACAGGTCACATAAAGCATCTTGCCTCCTTTTTGAAGCAGGGGCGCTGCCTGATTAAGGAGGCTTTTCTGTAATTGCGCCAACCTGTTGATGTGGTCTTCAGTTTTGGTCCACTTCCCGTCCGGATGCCTGGAAATAGTTCCAAGTCCTGAACAGGGCCCATCAATAAGAATTTTGTCAAATAAACAACGAAACAGGGAAGAAAGGCGGTCCCTCGCATCTGCAACGACCGGACGAATACAACCGATACCGAGACGGGATGAACTGTCAATAAGCTTTACCAGTCTATTATGGCTTATGTCAAGGGCGACAATCAACCCTCTGTCACCCATAAACCGGGCCATATGCGTTGACTTGCCTCCCAGGCCCGCACAGAGATCCAGGACCCGCTCCCCGTGTCCGGGGGAAAGAAGATGACCGCAGACCTGTGCGGCTTCATCCTGGACCTGAAACAAACCTTCCTTAAAGGCTTTCAGGTTGCTCACGGGTCCTTTTACACCTGAAATTCTCAGGCCCTCGGGTGCATGGGGTGTTTCCTTGCCGGTTACTCCCTCCTCTTTCAGGCGTTTGATCAGCCCTTGCCTGTCAATCTTCAAGCGATTGCATCTGATAACCAGGCCGGGGGTCCGGTTTCCGGCCTCAAGCAGATGCCCGACGGAATCCATTCCCAATTCCCTGATCCACTTTTTCACTAACCAGGGGGGATAGGAATAAAATACAGACAGGTAACCCACCGGATCATTTTCACGATCGGGGAAAGCGTACCCGTCCTTTCGGCGACAGATATTCCTCAGAATGCCATTGACAAACCCTGCCACATGACGCCGGCCCATATTCCCGGCCTGCCTGACCGCCTCATTCACAGCAGCGGATTCAGGGACCCGGTCCATGAAAAGTATCTGAAAAAGGGCAATACGGAGGATGTTTAAGACCGGTGGTTCGATCTTCTTGAAAGGAAAGTTAACGGTTTTTCCAATAATCCAGTCTAATCGAAGCCGCCACCGAAAAACTCCCTGAACCAAGTGAACCGTAAAGGCCCGCTCTCGTTCATTCAGATTGGGATCACCCCTAAATGCGCGGTCCAGGTATGGTTCCGGGAAGCCCTGACTGAGATCCAGGCTGTTCAGGGCCTTTAGTGCCAGATCCCTCGCTGTCACGTTTTCCTTGATATCAAACTGAGTAATAGTTCACCCATTAAAAAAACCTTTAGACGGGATTACAGGATAAACAAGATTTTTTATCCAGTCCATCCTGTAAATCCTGTCAAAAAAATAGACGGCCGAACTATTACCAAAGCCGCTATGCGCCGGAGGCCAACCCTCCCGCCATGCCGGATTGAGGGACTTTTTGTGAGTCCTTCAAGAATGTGACAATTCCCTTTTCCACCAGATCCAGATCCACATCAGTATCGTAACATGGCCCAAAGGGCCTTTTATTGAATATTCCGAAAACAGGGACCGGATAACTATCCTGAATCCCGCTTGTAAGGTCCCGCTCGCAGGCTACTGCAATGATGACATCAGGCCTTTTCTCCACAACAATCTTCCTGGCTAAGGTCCCCCCGGTCGCAACCGAAACGGGCACGCCGAACTTTTTGGAAAGCGCCACGATATTTTTTATCTTGCATTTTCCGCAGGCCTCGCAGTTATCCACATTCCATATAATTCTTACCTTGCATTCATGATTTTGAAGACAGTGGGGAAGAAGTAAAAGTAGCCTGTCAGGGGCAACCTTTTTGGCCTCGGCAAGAACAAGTTGATTATTGATAGCGATGAAGGACCTGCGGGTCCTGGCCTTGCTGATGCCTAAGCACTTGCCCACGAGCACTAACAGCGGGAACAGAAACCGGATAACCACCCCCCGAATACGACGGTTAAAAAAAAGATTCTTGCCCCTTATAATTGTAAGAACAAGGGTCAGGGCTCCTCCGAACCAGAAAAGGACGACACAGCCGAAAACAACGGCTAAGATAAGGGGGAGGCTCGGATGTATGTCGGAAAGCCCGATATATGGGACCCACCAGAGAAAAAAGGCAAGGCCCACCATGACAACACAGGCCACTAATAACAGGAAGACAAATGTCCTTTTCTCTGGTTGTTGCAGGTCTTTCATCTTAACTCCCCAACATTGTCTCCCGCTCCAAAGTGAATCCCCTTAGAAAATCGCCGGCAGGCAATCTCTTCTTCCCAGGGATCTGAAGTTCCATTATCTCTATAAGGCCCTTGCCTGTTTCCACTAAAAGAACTCCTTCCGACTGTCCCGCCACCCTCCCCGGCACCGCGTCACGGGCTTCTTTACCCGTGACGCGGGACGAAAACAGCTTGATCTCTTTTCCTTCCAGGGTAGTAAAGGCCCCGGGCCAGGGATCCAGTGCCCGTATAAGACCCGATATGGCGTTTGCCGGCCGATCCCATTTTATCAAAGACATTCCCCGATCAATCTTGGTTGCATAAGTGGCCCCATTGGGGTCCTGATGCATTTCCTTCAAACGGTTTTCCGCCAGGCCCTTCAAAGTCTTTATAATAAAATCTCCGGACATGCCTGCAAGTCGATCGTGAAGGCTGCCTGCGGTTTCATGCTCAAGTATGACTACTTCTTCCTGCAAGAGAACCGGTCCTGTGTCGAGCCCTTCATCCATGCGCATGGCCGTGAGCCCGGTCTTTGTTTCGTTATTGAGGATTGCCCAATGGATGGGGGCGGCGCCCCGATATTTGGGTAAAAGGGAGGCATGGATATTGAGTGCCCCCCAGCGGGGAATCATGAGAAGGTTGTTTTTCAAAATTTGGCCAAAGGCCACCACGATAAGAAGATCCGGTTCCAGGCTGTGAATTGTGTCACAAAATTGCCCGTCTGAGGCCTTTTCGGGCTGCAGGATTTTGATCCCGAATTCCTGAGCCACCTGCTTTACCGGAGAAGGGAACAGTTTTCTGCCTCTCCCCTTTGGCCTGTCAGGCTGTGTCACCACGGAGAGGACCTTATGACCATCTTTGACAAGGGCCTTGAGCGACGGCACGGCAAAATCCGGGGTGCCCATAAAGATGATCTTAGGCCGATCGGGGAAACCCCCTTTATGGCTGTTTTCCATCAATTTTCTCTGTGTGTTATTTCTTTTTCAGCAATTTCTTCAGCTTTTTTTTGTACAGGGCCCTTTTGAGGCTGCTGATATGATCGATATAGAGGGTGCCGTTTAGGTGGTCGATCTCGTGCTGCAGGCAGATGGCCAACAGGTCCTCTGCTTCGATATCCACGGGCTTGCCATGCCGATCCACACCCTTAGCCTGCACATGGGCGCTTCGAGTGACCTCGGCCGAAAAGTCAATCACACTCAGACACGACTCTTCATAAGAAGTCGTCCCCTCGCTCAGGACAATTTCGGGATTGATCAGCACTAAGGGATTTCTTCTCTCTTCTCTGGGTTTTACATCAAATACGATTACCCGCTTCAGTTCTCCCACCTGGTTGGCGGCCAGACCGATGCCGGGGGCTGCGTACATGATATCGATCATTCGATCAATCAGAATCTGGGTCTTTTCATCTATGCTTTCTACCGGCTCGGCCTCGGCCCTCAGAACCGGATCAGGATAGGTATGTATTTTCATTTCACGAACGTCGTCCGTCACGGGCGTTTTTCCTCCACACATACAATATTAAACACCGCATCAAAATAAATCAAGGAACACGAACATAAAACCTGCTTGACTTTTCACTGCCATATACCTATTCAAAAGGCATGACAAAAAGGACAGTAGAATTTCTGTTTGAAATTGGCATGTTAAAAAAGACCCCGCGCACCGGTTACCAGTTCCTTGGATCCGGAGGAGAATCCGTGGCCGACCATTCCTTCCGCACGGCCGTGATCGGCTATGTACTCGCCTCTCAGGAGCCTGAGGCGGACCGTAGCAAGGTTGTTTTGATGTGCCTTTTCCATGATTTTCCCGAGGCCAGGACCGGCGACCATAACTATGTAAATAAAAGATATGTTAAAACCGATGAAGAAAGGGCTGTTCGCGATCAGGTCCGGGGCCTCGTATTTGGCGATGAGATCATGTATCTTTTCGGGGAATTCAATTCCTGCGATACATTAGAGGCCCGTCTGGCCAAGGACGCGGATCAGCTTGACCTGATCCTTGAATTGAAAGAACAGTTGGATTCGGGAAATCCCAATGCGGAAGAATGGCTCTCTTACGCGGTACAAAGGCTCGTTACGGAAAGCGGCAATAAGATCGCACAGGAGATCCTTACAACTCATAGCACCGAATGGTGGTTTGACAAGAAAACAGACTGGTGGGTGAATGGCTCCGGAAACCAGCACAAGGGGGAATGATGTCCCCATCCTTGCCCAACGCGGGAAGGTCATGAAGATCTGCCTGGTCGTCTCCCTGTTAATTCATTTGTCTATGCTTTTGGGAATACAGAAGGCATTCCCCATAAACTGGTTCCCTGAACCACTTCGAACCTACCACGTGGAATTGATTCGACCTCCCATAGATCCCCTGAATGATGAGGAAATATCAGGCACGGATCTCGCCGGGATCAAACCGGATGAGAAGGAGCCCCCTGAAAAAGCCGAGGATACAATATCCCTGGATACCAAGGACAAAAGATACGTTTCCTATGCAAAGGTCATCAAGGAAAGGCTGATGCGATACTGGGAATATCCGCGCGAGGCCAAGGAAAACCTGATCGAGGGCAAGGTCTTAATCCTTTTTACCCTGAACACGCAGGGGCATTTAGAGGACATAAAAATCTTGCACCCTTCATCCTATGAAATTCTTGACAAAGAGACCTTAAGAACGATCCGCACAGCTTCCCCCTTTCCCCCTTTTCCCGGCTCCGTGACTGTCAAGAGGCTGAATATCAAGGCCAATTTTGCTTACCGGCTTACTTCACGCCGGTAAAAAAATCTCCTCTTCAACCCGTAGGTACGGAAAAGGTTTTACGGGCACAATCCTTGTTTTCCTATCTTTTCCGATTTTGGAAAGATTTTCACGCACAGAGTTAAACACAGAATTGGGGGATGTCAGAGGAAACTTTGACTGAAAGCATAATTTTATTTGACATTTTTGTTGTTTTAATTTATCCTGTTGTCCAAATGGGCAACTTATATCATTGGGACAACGATGAGCAGTGAATCTGAAATATTTGATTACCTGGAGCATCATATTAGAGAACTTATTCCTGTTCAAGGGCTAAGTATCCGTTTTGAGGTTCCGCATTCCGAAGAAAAAGCGTGGCGACCGGATTTTATGGCCCGTGTCGCTTACAAAAACATCCAATTCAGATTGATCGGGGAAATCATTGGCCAGCAGAGTTCTTCGATGTTCAAGGCAAAACTATCCCTTCTGAAATCCCATGCCTGCAAGGGTGAGGGCTTAGTTCGGCTTGTGGTGGCAAAATACTTAAGCCCCGACCGCAGGAAGCAATGTCAGGAAGAGGGTGTCTACTTCCTGGACCTCTCGGGCAATGTCTTCCTGGAATTGGATGGCCTGTATATAGAACGTATCGGCTTTCCTAACCGCTTTCCCGAAAAAAGAAGGGGACGTGGTCCTTTTTCCGATAAGGCATCGCTCATTCTCAGGGCGGCTTTCTCGGATACTGAAAAAGTATGGGGTGTTCGGGAGCTTGCCCGATCTATTGGACTTGATCCCGGTTTTGTCTCCCGGATGGCACAGGAACTTGAAAAAAGGAATTATGTATCCCGCATCGATTCTAAACTGAAACTCCGAGAGGCCAAGAGTCTTCTGGAAGACTGGGTCCGGGAATATGACTACAAGAGGAACCAGGAAGTAAGATATTTTTTTCTGTCAAAAGACCCGGAGGAGATCATAGATAAGCTGATCGCCGCCCGGATCCCGGATGATATTCCATTCGCACTCGGGCTTCATGCAGGGGCCAATTTTGTTGCGCCATACGCCGTCTATAATGAGGTTCATATCTACATCCAAAACAAAGGCGGAATCAACCGGTTCGTGGAAGAACTGAAATTGAGGGAGGCCGGAGAGGGGGCCAATCTCATATTCCTGTTGCCCTATTACAAGCATTCGGTCTTTTATGGTAAGCAGAGAATCAGGAACGTGTGGGTGGTTTCGGATCTCCAGCTCTATCTTGACCTGCACAACTACCCTATCCGGGGCCTGGAGCAGGCAGAGCATCTCTATGAGAAGCGCCTGAAACACATCATCGAGGGTTGAAAGTCTTCCATGCCTGAAAATTTCAAAGCCGGGTTTCTAAAAACCCTCTGGATTCTCAGGGACTATCTATCTGTGATTGTTATTGGAGGCGGATGGGTTCCTCTCCTGTACTATCATTATCTCCTGGCAGATAAATCCAGAGAGCCCGTCAGGACACGGGACATTGATCTCCTTGTGGACATTCACGTTCCCGTGGTCGGAGAATCAGTGGACCGGTTGCTCCTGGAGGCAGGCTTCAGACCCGCATTCAAAAGCTTAGATACCCCTCCGGTAATACACTATTGGCGTTGACAAAAGCCCTCTTTACCTATATATGGTATGCGAATAAATTGAAAACACAATTCCTAACTTTTTTTGCCTTTTCACTAAAGTTTTTCTTGACAATGCCGATATGCAGCTTATAAAAGGTGACGTGAGGTCACGTTTTTAGGGGAATCAAGTGACTAAGAAAAAAAATACCTATTCTTTTAAAAAGAAGCGCACTTACCCCCTTAAAGATATAAAAAAACTCATTAAAACAAAAAACATATTTCCAGCGGGCATAAGAGTAATACAGGACGCGAACGACCTGTGTTTAACTATAGGTCAAGCATATGAAGAGATATTGAAACTTGAACCAAAGGATTTTTATAAGTCTGGCACTGAGCCTTACAACCAACAAGTTTGGCAAGATACTTATAAGAAGGAAATCAAGGGGGTACTGTCAACTTTTTTGTGTAAATTTCTTGTCTGTTAATTCCTTGAAGAATGGTAGGTTCTTTCGTACTTTTCCTATAGGGCTTGTCCGCCAATGGACTTCCATCTTCAG
>JAFDAP010000018.1 GCA_019313765.1 Deltaproteobacteria bacterium
CCTATATCCCCGGTCACAAGGAGATCCGCCCCTTTTTTGGAGGCAAGGGAAACCAGACTTCCACCGGAGCCCCCGACAACGGCAAGCCGCCGGACCTGCTCGTCTTCCCTACCTACGACCTTCACCTGCTCGGTACCAAATACTCTTTTAACTTTTTCTACCAAAACCGAGAGACTTACTGCCGCCGGCAAATCTCCGATTCTGCCTAATCCCGCATACTCGACCTCGTCCTTTTTCTCCAAAACCTCGATATGTTGAAGTTCCAAAAGATCTGCTAAAATATCGTTGATGCCGCCCTTGGCCATATCCAGATTAGTATGGGCAGCGATCACTGAAACCCTACTTTTTACAGCTTCCACAATCACATCTCCGGGATGCGTATTAATATCCAGCCGCGAGAGGGGCTTAAAAATCAAAGGGTGATGTGTAAACAGGAGCTGGGCATTTCGCCTTTCGGCGGACCTCAATGCCTTGAGCGTGGGATCAAGGGAAAGGAAAATCTTTGTAATCTCCTGAGAATAAGAACCCACCTGGAGGCCTGGATTGTCCCATGGCTCAGCCAAAACGGTTGGGGCAATGTTCTCCAACCGGTCTAAAATATCTTTTATCCTGGGTACCATGAAAGGCTCCGAACCACAAAAATTCAAAGGGCGCACCTTTGAGCGGTGCGCCCTTTCCGGGATTACTGCTTATGCTCAAGTAACACTCTTTTAATTGGTGGGCCCACCTGGGTTCGAACCAGGGACCTACCGGTTATGAGCCGGTGGCTCTTCCAGCTGAGCTATGGGCCCTCAAACCAGCACTTATATTAGGATAGAATGCGCACCCAAGAAAAATTTGTCAAGAAAAAATCTCATTTAGGCATCCCTGCTTTCCACAAAACTCTTCAATTTCCTGCTTCTGCTGGGATGCCTCAGTTTTCTAAGCGCCTTTGCCTCTATCTGCCTGATACGCTCCCTCGTAACACTAAAATCACGTCCAACCTCTTCTAATGTATGGTCCGCTTTTTCACCGATGCCGAATCTCATTCTGAGGACCTTCTCCTCTCTCGGAGTTAGTGTCCTCAAAACCCTTCTTGTTTGTTCCGACAGGCCGAAGTTGACAACGGCATCTCCGGGAGAGAGGACCTTTTTGTCCTCTATGAAATCACCAAGATGGCTGTCTTCCTCTTCTCCGATGGGAGTTTCAAGAGAGATGGGTTCCTTGGCGATTTTCAGCACCTTCCTGACCTTCTCTAAAGGAAATTCCATTTTCGCAGCAATTTCCTCCGGTGTCGGCTCCCGCCCGTGCTCCTGGACGAGATAGCGGGAGGTCCGTATAAGCTTATTTATCGTTTCAATCATATGCACTGGAATACGGATGGTCCTTGCCTGATCCGCGATGGCCCTTGTGATCGCCTGCCTGATCCACCAGGTCGCATAGGTGCTGAACTTATAACCCCTCTGATATTCAAACTTGTCCACGGCCTTCATCAAACCGATATTACCTTCCTGGATAAGGTCAAGGAACTGGAGACCTCGATTCGTATATTTCTTGGCAATACTGACAACCAGCCTCAGGTTGGCCTGTATTAACTCTGATTTGGCCATCTTTGCCTTCTCTACACTCCCCTCTATCCTACTTAAGATGGCTTTCAACTGCCGGGGAGTCATGTTGGTCCTCTCTCTTAACTGCTTGATGACCTTCTGGGCAATATCCACCATGGTTTTCAACGCTATGAGTTCACTTTTGGTTAAACCGATGGGAGAGATCACCTGGTCATCCTGCGCGGACTTTGGAATCTTGGCGTAGCACTTCTTCACATAGGAAATCGGCCTGCCGCCTGCCTGCAACATGCATTCGGCAATATCTTTTTCGGCTTTTTCAATATCGTCCGCAAGGTCCCTGAATCTTTCTACCATTAATTCAAGTTGATTTTTTTCCAGACTGAACGAATTTACTAACGCCTTGATCTTGGCCTGACCCTTTTTGATCTGGGCCGTAAGTTTTTTCTTTTTTGTCTCGGAACACCCCCGCTTGGATATGTCTCGTCTTTTGCGGCAGATATCTTCATGCAATTCGGCGATTCTCTCGATCAGGTTTATGAGAGATTCCTTCCTCTCGCCCAAATGCATATAACTGTCATCATCTTCCAGATCATTAATCACGTCTTTCAATTTAATTTTACTGTCCTTGAGTTCCTCTCCCAGTTCAATGATATGTTCAATGCCCACGCATGAATCCAATAGGGCGGCCAACGCCTTATCTTCGCCGGATTCGATCCTTTTGGCTATCTCCACCTCCCCCTCTCTGCTGAGCAGTGAGATACACCCCATCTCTTTCAAGTACATTTTTACGGGATCAGAAACACGGGAAGTTGTATCGGCGATCTCCACAAGGAAATTTTCTTTCTCTGACTGTTTTTCCTCCTTTTTCTTCAACTTCCGGGCCTTTTCTTTCTCGGCCTTGGATGCCTCATCTATTACCATGATATCCAGTTCTTCAAACATCATAATGAGATCATCGAAATGCTCTCCAGGGGAGACGATCTCGTCCGACAGGTCGTCATTCAGCTCCGTAAATGTAATGTATCCCTTATCTTTGCCGATATCGATCAAACGCCTTAAATTACCCATGTCGGTATTCTTGCTCATTATGTGCTTCCTCCTAAAAGCTTATCTTTTAAGAACTTATCGGTCCTTGAAACTTCATTTTCGTTAGTTGTACCAGGCGTTCCATATCTCCGCGCTCCTTAGCCCTTTGAAAGGATACGGATATCTTTGCCTGATATGCCTGTTCCTCAAACTCGACAACAGCCTGTTCAACATCCTGTTCCGAGCAAACAAAGGGACGGTGCAGGACCTCCCTGAGCTGCTCACAAGCTGCTTCGCTATCAAGAATGTCTAATAGTCTTTCCGGGGAAAAGGGGGCTTCCCGACGAAATTCAGCAAAAATTGTGTCAACAATCTTTACGACAACCGGATCGGAAAGGAGAATTCGACACTCACAGGCCATGAGCCTTGAAACGGTCTCGGGATAATGGACCAGAAGGTTGAGCAACTGGAGATCGGTGAGACTCTTCTGCACCTTTTTGCCGGTCGCCATGTGCCCATTTATCTTCCTTTCAAATGTCTCTCCCGAAGGCTTTTTTATAAATCTTGCCAGTTCGGACAAAACCGCATCTTCCTTGACCCCAATTCTTTCCGATAGACGCCTGACGTATAATGAACGCAGGGTGAAATCACGGATCTCCGACAGGACAGGAAGTATCTCCTTTAATGCTCGAACTCTTGCCTCGTCCGAATCTCTTTCCGAGAATCTCTGCTCCACAAAAAAATCAAACATCGGGAAAGCCCGATCAACTATTTCCAAAAACACGTCCAACCCATTTTCGTTCACGAATGTGTCAGGGTCATGCCCCTCCGGCAAGACAACAGCCTTTGCAGAAAGGCCCTCATTTGAAAAAACGGGAAGGCTTCTCAAGGCCGCTGCTTTACCTGCTTCATCAGCGTCAAATACAATGACTGCCTCATCCACATACCCCTTAAGTTTTCTGACATGTCTCGATGTCAGGGCCGTCCCGAGGGTCGCCACGACCTCGTTCAAGCCATGCTTCTTAAGCGCCAGGCAATCCATGTACCCTTCAACGATCACTACCCTGCCCTTTTCCCTTATCGCCTTATGGGAGGCATGCAACCCGTAAAGGGACTCACTCTTATGGAATATGGGAGTTTCCGGCGTGTTCAGGTATTTGGGCAAAGAGTCATCCAGCACCCTGCCACCGAAACCAACCACCTGCTGTCTCAGATCAAATATCGGGAATATGATCCTGTTTCTGAAACGATCGTAATGTCCTCCGCTTTTCCTCGGAATAATCAGGCCTGCCTGAACAGCCAAATCCAGGTCCACATGATCATGCCTCAAGATTCCAACCAGACCATCCCATTCATCCGGCGCATAGCCAAGGCGGAATTCCGAGATCGTGTCTTCCTGAAGCGACCGCCGGTTCAGGTATGCCCTGGCAGGTTCCCCCTTGACGGGATGTCCCAGCGCCCTTTCAAAATAGACCGCGGCCTTTTCGTTTATCCTGAACAGGGCATCTCTTTGAGCGGCCTTTTCTCTCTCTTTGGAAGCGGAAAATCCTGCCGAAATCATCACGTTGTATCTTTCCGCCAGGTCCCTCAATGCCTCGGGAAAGGTAGAACTGTGGTACTCCATCCAGAATGAAAAGATATCACCGCCCTTTTTGCATCCAAAGCAATGAAACGTCTGTCTTTCCGGGCTTACCGTGAAGGAGGGATCTTTTTCAGCATGAAAAGGGCACAATCCCATATAATTTCGGCCCGCTTTTTTTAGCTGCACAAACTGGCCGATGAGCTCCACAATGTCAGCCGTCCTTCTGATCTCTTCTTTTGCAGATTGATAAGAAGTCATGTGCTGGGTTCCCGATGGATTGAATATTGACGATTGAATATTGACTATTGAAACTGATTTCTCGTTGCTCGTTGCTCGTTATGGATAATTTTTAACGTTTTAGGTCCCTGAGAAACCGGGTAATACTGCAACGGGCTAAAGAAATATAATTATTTATTATCGAATGCCAAGACATCAGGATAATTCAGGATAAATCCACAACGGTTATAGCATCACCGCCGGATTTTGGATCAGCGCTGCAGATACTTTTCACAAAGCTAACCCCTTTCAGGTGCTCGCGAATAGCTTTCCTCAGACTTCCTGTCCCGAATCCGTGAATGATCCTCAGGGTCAATTTGCCGTCAACCAGGGCCCGATCAATAGTCTTGTCAACCAAGGAAATGGCATCGTCAACCCTGTACCCGATGACATTCAGTTCCCTGGGAGGCATACCCTCAAAATCCCATGAAACTGGCCTGACCACTTCATCCGGGCCGTGTTCTTTCACCCCTTTCACGATTTCGAGGTCCTGGATCCCGGCAAACATCTTGACCTTTCCCAACATGACTAGGGCGCGGTCGCTTGAAGAGTCCATTGACAGGACGGTCCCTTTCTGTTTGAGCTTTGTGTGGTAAACCATCTGCCCTTTTTCTATCTGCTTGAGCCCGGCAGGAGATGTCTCAATCCTTTCCGGTTCAAGTTGCTCCATCAATCTGCGACCGACCTCGGCATACCTCTCGGTAACATAGGCCTGAGACTGTTCCTTGTTCTTTTTCAGTAAATTGATTGCCTGCTTCAGTTCCTCCCTGGCCTCTTTTATGACGGTCTCCGCCTCGACCCTCTTTTCTTCAATCAGGGTCCTTTTCTCGACCTCCAGGCTGGTTAGCCTGTTCTTTATCTCTTTTTCAGCATCCTGATAAGTTTTCCTGGCCTCTTCAGCCTCTCTCTTCTCCTGTTCGGCCTCCAACTTCAGGTGGTTTAGTTTCTCTATAAGCCGGTTCAGGCGGACTTCATCCTGATCCAGATACCCCCTTGCCCGGTCAAGGATATCAGCCGGAACCCCCACATCCCGGGCAATTTCGAGTGCATGGCTGAGCCCCGGAGATCCGTATTTCAGCCTGAACGTGGGACAATTCCTCTCAAAATCAAATTCAACAGCGGCATTTAAGGCCCTCGGATTTAACAATCCATAGGATTTCAACCGGTTGAGGTGGGTGGATACAGCCACGAATGTTCCTCTCCGGCAAAGAGAATCAAACACGGCCATGGCAAGGGCCACTCCCTCATCCGGATCAGTCCCCATGCCCGGTTCGTCAATAATGGCAAGACTCTTCTCATCCGCATGTTCTGTAATGTATTTCAAATGCGCCGCGTGAGCTGAAAAGGTGCTGCGCCCTGCCTGGATGTCCTGATCATCGCCAATATCCGCCATGATCTGATTGAAAACGGGAAAACGGCTTCCTTCATCAGCGGGAACGTGGATGCCGGCCTGGACCATGAGGCACATCAGTCCAAGCGTCTTCAATGCCACGGTCTTTCCGCCCCTGTTCGGACCTGAGATGATCAACCCGTTCCGTTCGCCATCTAACAGGATATCCACAGGCACGGGAAGGTCCGCGTGTTCATAACGATCCCGGGCTTCAAGGTCTAAGGCCATAAGGATCGGGTTCCTGGCCCCTATCAGTTCAATCCCTCCCTCTTCGTCCACCTCCGGCGCCACACATGACAGGGCCTCGCTGAACCTTGCCCTGGCATAAAGCCCGTCGAGCCTGCTGATCAGGGCCTGAGAACTCACGAGATCATGGGAAAAATCACTGACCATGCCGGTCAAACCGGTCAGGATCCGGAACTCCTCCTCCTTTTCCTCCTGGGCCAGTTCAGCCATCCGGTTATTGTCCTGGATCGCATCCACAGGTTCTAAAAAGCAGGTAGACCGTGTCTTGGAATACCCATGAATAATTCCCTGTATCCGCGATTTTTTATCGGTCCTCAAGGCAATCACATACCGGCCGTCTCGAACCGTCACTAAATGATCCTGCCCATCACCTGAGAGTCCTGCGGAGTCCTTGATACTTTGTAATCGTTTCTCAATATCCGACCTCAGCCGGATCTTTTTACCCCTGATCTTTTTAAGGACAGGACTTGCGGAATCCTTGAGCGCACCGCTTAAAGAAATCGTGTCCCTTATGGCCTTTATTAATCCCCCGCAGTCGGCCATATCCTCCACAAGACCATATATCCCCGGACACAGGGCACGATTGGAACCGAGGAACTTTTTGGACTGCCGGCTTGCCTGGGCAAGCCCTAAAACACACAAGAGTTCTTTGGGTTCCAGACATGATCCATCGGCTCCGGATTTTTTTAGAATCACCGATATGTCCGTAACTTCCGAAAAAGAGACAAACCCCTTCACCTTCAGAAGAAGTTTCAGTTCTGAAGCCAGTCTGAGTTCATTATTAATGTATTTTGCGTCATTCGATGGTCTAAGGGATAGGCAATTTGATTGACCCAGCGGACAGGAAGCGTAATGGGACAGAATATTCAACAGGCGATGATATTCAAGAACCTGGTATGTGTGTTCGATCATGCAGGCTCTGTCAATAGATGTTGGTTGTTAACTCAGAAGTCTTCCGGCTATCTCGCTTACCTCTTTGCCCTGTGCCTGTCCTGACATCCTGGCCATGGCTGCCTTCATGACCTTTCCCATGTCCTTGGGACTTGTGGCCGACAATTCAGAAATAACCTCTCGCAACGTATCTTCAATTTCCTTGGGGGTCAATTGCCGGGGCAGGTACTCATAAAAGATCTCGATCTCCTGCTCTTCCTTGGCGGCCAGATCCTCACGCTCCCCATTCCTGAATTCCTTAACCGCTTCCTTACCTTTCCGAATTAAAGAGGAAACAACTGCTTCAATTTCCTTGTCCTCTAATTCACGCCTCTTTTCGATCTGCATATTTTTAAGGGCAGTCTTGAGCATCCTTAGACAGGAAACACGGACGCTGTCCTTTGCCTTCATGGCGTCCTTGAGATCTTCATTTATCTTTTGATTCAGCGACATAGCTCAAATATTTGTAACGGTTCATATCAGTTGCAGGAAATCTCTTCAGTCAGGCAGGTTGAAGTATGCTCAAGGCAAATTGTTAAAAGCGAATTTTTTATTATATCTTATTTTGAAAAAATGTCAATAAAAAAATTACATCGTGCTAAGTTCCGCCCTTTGCAACCTTTATGGCCTCATTTAAATCAAGGCTCCCATCGTAAAGTGCCCTTCCCGTAATCATTCCGATAACCCCATCCCTTGAAAGCGGCAAGATATCCCTGACATCCGATATCCCTGAAATCCCTCCGGATGCAATCACGGGGATATCGATAGCCTTGGCCAGTGCCCTTGTGGCCTCCACATTCGGACCTGTCCTCATGCCGTCCCTGTGAATATCAGTGTAATTGATTGCCGCGATTCCAAACCCCTCAAACCGTTTCGCCAATTCCAAAGGCGTCAGGTCGACCTCCTCTGTCCATCCCTCCACAGCAACGCGATCCTTCTTAACATCTACCCCCAAGATGATCTTCCCGTGGAATCTGTCACACGCCTTTTTCACAAATTCGGGGTCCTTGTGGGCCACGGTCCCCAAGATCAAATAACCGAGTCCAAGGTCAAAATATGCCTCGAGAGTAGCCATATCCCGGACACCACCCCCTAATTGTACAGGGATAGGAATCGCCCGAACGATTCTTTTTATTGCATCTTTGTTGACCGGCTTTCCCTGGATTGCGCCATCCAGGTCCACCATGTGAAGTCTTTCAGCGCCCTCTTTATACCATTTCACGGCCATCTCTTCAGGGACATCTGAAAACACGGTCTCATCGGCCATCCTGCCCTGCTTGAGCCTGACGCAGCGGCCGCCTTTGAGATCAATGGCTGGAATAACAATCAATGAACTTAACTCCGCTTCACTTCGCAATTGGAATGTTGGAATACTGGAAAGTTGGAATACTGGGTTCTGGTGAAATGTAAAAATGGGCTATTGGGGAAATTCCTCTTGACATGGAAGCTAAAAACGTTCACAAATGAGGAAATTCCTTATTAAAATCAACATTCCAATATTCCATCATTCCATTATTCCAAGTGTGAGGCAAAAGCATCAAGCCTCAATAAACCCTTTTAATTTCAGTAAGTTGTAGAAATTCCGAGACGTTTAGTTATCACCTTCTTCAGTCTTCTCTGCCGATTTTTCCGCCTCTTTTACGGGCGCACCCGGCATTTGTGCCAGCAGTTTCTCAAGCCCGATCATGGCCAGCTTTTCCGCCGTCATCCACCGCCCCCCGCCTTCAACAAAGGTCGAAAAATCAAAAAGATCCTCGGACAACGACCGCTGGGTCTTGTCATATTTGGATTTCCAGAGAATCGCCCCGTCTGAAGGCCTTATAAGATGCAGATTAAAGGCCACTGAAGCAGGGCGTTTAACTGCGTAATCTCCACCCTCTCTCTCCCGCCACCGGTAAATATAACCCCCCAAGACAGCATCGGCCCTAAAGGATCTTCCCACTGCTTGAGCTACCCTTACGGGGGCCATACCCACATTCCGATCCGAATCAACAAGTTTTGAAAAGACCCCTCTGGCCTGACCGGGAGACACCAACCCAAACCTTTGATCATCCACGAGCCTGCTGAATAAAACATCTGTCATGCGCTGGGCTATACCCTGGGGCACCGGTTCTGCCATAAACACGCTACCTGATATGGGATCTCGAACCACATCAGCCTTATCTCCCTGTTGCATGGCGGGCAGGAAACCCACGACAACCACCTTGTTTATCCCGGGTATTGCCCTCTGTTCCCCGGTAGCAGGGACCTTTTTATGATAACAGCCCCCGTTTAACAGGAAAAAGGCTGTAATCCCAAGCAAAAAAAGCTGTCGGGACTTTCCGAAAAGTTTATCGTACATGATAACCCCCATTTGCTATAAAACTCCTTTTGTAGAAGGAACATTTCCGTTGAGCCGGTTGTCAAGACTGCTTGCCTGGTCCAGGGCCCTGGTAAATGCCTTGAAAATGGCCTCTGCAATATGGTGGGGTTCGTCCCCGGAAAGGAGATCCACGTGCATGGTGATTCCTGAGTTTGTTACTAATGCACGAAAAAATTCCTTGATCAAACCCACATCAAATGTCCCGGTAGTGCGTTTGGTCAGGGATACCCGATAACACAGAACAGGACGGTTGCAAATATCCATGACGATCCTGGCCAATGCCTCATCCATGGGAACGGTCGCCTCGCCGTACCGCCTGATGCCCTTTTTTTCATTCAGGGCCTCCTTTATCGCCAAACCCAAACAAATACCAAGATCTTCAACCGTGTGGTGATCATCAACCTCAGTATCCCCTCTGGCACTCAACTCCAGGTCCATGAAACCATGGGCCGCCAGAAGGCTCAGCATGTGATCCATAAAAGGGATTCCGGTATCCACCCTGGCCTTACCAGTACCGTCGAGGTTCAGTTCAAGGCGAATTTCCGTCTCCTTGGTCTTCCTGTCTATCCTTGCCTGTCGCCCCATTATATCCCCTATCTTTCAAGTAAAGAATCCACGCCCGGAGGACGTGGCTTTGGTTTCATCCCACAGGGGTTAGCCGGTTTTCGCTATTCGGTTGCGCGGCTCGTTTCGTCTTTCGTCTGTCGGTTGCGGGTTTTTTTACCGAAAACCGCTTTACTAATACCGATACGAGCGTCGCAACCTCAACCCTATACCAAATAACATAGAGTTTCCTGAAATAGTTAAGGCAAAGCCCACTGACTCTGACCCCGACCAGAGGACGGGTTTTCTAATTTCCAATAAATATGGTGGAGATGAGGGGACTCGAACCCCTGACCTGTACGTTGCGAACGTACCGCTCTCCCACCTGAGCTACACCCCCAATGTGTTATTTGTATGAATACACTATAAGACCCTTGCCTTTTAAAATCAAGCACGTTCTTCCTATTGCTGAAGAACGTCTGTTGTGTAACGAGGGTGTTTGACTTATAGTATCATTGATGATACATATAAAAAATGGGCCGGAAGCGATATATGGGATTTATCTTTATCACATACGCCGGAGATCATCCCCCTTACCATGTTCACATACTTACCTCAAGTGGCCGTAACATAGGCCGTTTCGATATAGAAAACCAGTGTCCCATGGATGATTTTGAGGTTACAAAAAGATTAAGAAAAGCCCTGATCGAACTGGGATACATAAGAGAGGAGGCAGGAAAATGAGTTTGGCATATAAGCTTTCAGCAAGCAAAGAAGCTCGAATTTGGGCTGCATCCTATGATCCAAAAAGAAATGCTTTCCGGGTTGCCATGGAAGACGGACAGATTTTCTTGCTTAAACGACCGATACCCGAGGATGACCATTCAGAGGTATTGGATGTATATATTGAAGGAGATGGAGAAATCTTTACTGTGGTCCAGGCAAGCGGCAACGAATTTTCAGTACCATGGGATGTAATACAGACACTGTCAAGCGGCAAGACCATGACATCCGACCCAGAGGTCGGCAAACGCATTGGCCAACGAGTGAAGGCATTGCGGAAAGAACGAGGCCTAACCCAGGATCAGTTGGCTAAGATGGCAGGATTTAAAAGACCCAACATTTCGCGTCTGGAAGCCGGGATCCATGTGCCCGGTCTTCCATTATTAGAACGCCTGGCAGAGTCCCTTCAAGTCAAAATAAGTGATCTTATAAGCGCCGGGACGCTCTAAGTCCCAAATCCCTCTCAATCCCCCTCGCCTAACCCATTCCGCAAGGGGAGGGGGTTTTTCCGGGTAGAACTGGGAGGTCGCCCTCCCAGAGCCCCCACAGACCCGTACGAGCGCAATTAACGCATACGGTTCCTCGGGTTATGGTTTCGCTACACGAATGTATGTACTAT
>JAFDAP010000019.1 GCA_019313765.1 Deltaproteobacteria bacterium
CCTTTTTTTATTCGGGAGCCGGCCTGGATCGATTCCAGTTCTCGATCGAGCGTCTCCTCTATATCTTCCACCTTTGGGACGTCAAAGACCTGTCGTATGCGGTACATTTTGGGAAAGTTCATCAATCATCTCCTCGACCGTAACAAAGGCATTTCCCACCTTTTCTATCTGACCGGCAGGACCGACAATAATATTACTTCTATATTTGTTCACAGGTTCAGATTTCCGAACCCTGAACCCGTGAACCGTTTAATATTTACAATTCCAGATTATATTCCTTGATTTTGGAGAGCAGAATAGGACGGCTGATCTCTAATATTTTAGAAGCCTGGCTTCGGTTGCCACCTGTGATTTTCAGGGCCTTTTCGATAAGATTTCGCTCCAGGCGCTTGGAAGCCTTTTTAATGGAAAGCGCTTCCACAGGACCAAGAGACTGGAAGGACTCCTGCGCCAGCTCAACGGGCGTGATATATCGTCCCGTGGCGAGCAGAACCGCCCTTTCTATGGCGTTTTCAAGTTCCCTTACGTTCCCGGGCCAGTCGTATTCCATGAGGAGCGGAGTCGCTTCCGAAGAAAGCCCCTCGATATTTTTTTTCAGTTTCTTATTGAACTGGTCAATGAAATAGCCTACGAGCAGGGGGATGTCCCCCCTCCGTTCTCTCAGCGGGGGAAGGTGAATGGTCATGACGTTTATCCGGTAAAAGAGGTCTTCCCGGAATCGGCCCTCTTTCACCTCTTTATTCAGGTCCTTTGATGTTGCGGCAATGACTCTCACATCAACCTTCTTTGAACCAATGTCTCCCAGGGGAGTGATCTCTTCTCCCTGGAGGACTCGCAAAAGCTTTACCTGTAAGGACGAAGGCATTTCACCGATTTCATCTAAAAAGATGGTCCCCTCGTCAGCCTCTTCAAACCGGCCGGGCTTGTCCTTGACGGCATCGGTGAATGCACCTTTTTTGTATCCGAACAATTCGCTTTCAAGGAGATTTTCCGGGATACCACCGCAGTTTATAGTCACTATGGGAGAGGTTGCCCTGCTGCCGTTAGAATGGATGGCCTTTGCGATCAATTCCTTTCCGGTTCCGCTTTCGCCCGTGATTAACACCGTGGTCTTGTGGTCGGCAACCGTGCGGACAAGGTCAAATACGTGGGCCATGGCCTCACTTCGGGCGATTATGCTTCCAAAAGAGTATTTTTGTTCTATTTCACTAATTTTTGCTTTCAGCCTGAGATTCTCTTCTTTCAGCCGTTCCCGCTCTTCGGCCTTTTTCAACGTTAAAAGGACCTCGTCCGTTTTAAAGGGCTTGGATATGTAATCATAGGCCCCGGCTTTCATTGCTTCGCATGCAGTTTCAATTGTCCCGTAGGCGGACATCATTATGTAGGTCTTTTCCGGGTATTTCTCTATGGCATTTCTTAGAAAGGTCATTCCGTTCATGCGGGGCATCTTGATATCGCAGAGGACAAAATAAAAATCAGAGGCTTCCATATGTTGAAGGGCCTCAGTGCCGTCTGCCGCGCTTTCAACGGCATATCCCGCCTTGCTCAGCATGACCTCAAGCATATGGCGCATGTTTTTTTCATCATCAATTATGAGTACACGTTGTTGAGACATAGTTTATCTCCGTCTATATCATTCCTTACCCGTGGTATAGGGGAATATCAATGATGATCGTGGTCCCTTCACCCTGATTGCTTTCCGCCCGGATGCTCCCTTCCATACCTTCTATTATTCTGTAACAGACCGACAGACCGAGCCCTGTACCCGTGCCGGTATCTTTGGTTGTGTAAAAGGGATCAAAAACGTGGGCTAATTCCTGTTGCGGAATGCCGGATCCCGTATCCTCAAACCGGAGTTCTATGGAATCTTCCGCATCAATGGTTTTTATTATCAGGATCCCGGCAGTCTCATCATTAGGAACCTCTTCATTTGTCATGGCATCTGCTGCATTCATGATGATGTTTAGAAATACCTGTTTTAACTGGTTGGGATCTGCCCAGACAGCATCCTTTGATGCTTGAAGGACAGGGCGTATTTCAATATGGGCCATCATTGGCTGGGGTTTTAGCATATTTACCGTTCCCATAACCAAGTCATGGATGCCGGTCTGTTCCCTTTCACCACTTGCGGGCCTTGAAAAATCGAGAAGCTGCCTGATAGTCTGATTGATTCGCGTTATCTCCGATTCCATACGTTTCAGAAAATCCCGGCTTTCCTCCTTGCTCAAGGTCCCGTCCTTTAGCAATTCCAGATAGCCTAAGGTAATCCCAATGGGGTTACCGATTTCGTGGGCCACGCCGGCAGCCAGACGACCGACCGATGCCAGCTTTTCTGATTTAATTATTTCGTCCTGGGCCTTCCTGAGATCCCGGTTGGCCTTCTCCAAAGAAGAAATATGGGCCTTTAACTCCTTTTTGTTTTCATCTAGACGTTTAAGCATCATATTCAGGGAACGGGAGAGCCTGCCGATTTCATTAGGGGAAGAATCGACTAAGTTTGGAAATGGTTCTCCCTCCTTAAATTCCTCCGTAATGCTGAGAAGCCTGTGGATCGGCCTGACCACCATTCTTGATAGAAGATAGATGCCGAAAAGGACAAGTATAATTGTATTCAGGAGAATGTAGATGAGGATGATCTTTTCGGATTTTCTCAGGTTCTCATATAAGGGTCTGAGTTCCGCATAGACGGTCATGGCGCCCAGAAAATGGCCGTCAAAGAAGAGGGGAGAAGATATTTTGACCCTTTCATTGGCAAGCCAGATAACACCCCAGGTGCTCCCCGAAAAATCATAAGAATGCCTTTTTGTAACTAAAGTGTCCCTGCAAAGGGAAAGTACTTCCTGTTGCCTTTCACCCCATGACCCGTAGTCGAAGACCTTTGCGCCGTCCCTGTTGACCAGCAGGACCCCTGAAAAATCTCCTGCCCGGAGTAACTGTTTGATCTCATTTTTGAAGCGGGGGTCGGATTCAAGGTGAGCCCATGTCCTGTGCTGATTAGTGATATGATTTCCCACCTTTTGTTCCATGGCATTGAGAAGCAAACGGCCTGTTTGAAGTTTGGCCTCAATAAGATCCTTTTCCGAGAACTTTACCATGACCACATTGATGAGGAGCATGGCGGAGACAATCAAAAAGGCCAGATGGGCAAGGACTCCGGTCCTCAAACTGTAAAAGGGAAATCGCAAAATCAGGTCTCCTTAAAAGACAAGTAAACCATAATACCAGATTATAAGTTGAGGGCCAAAAAACAAATAGATGATCGTTCCGATAGCGAGAAATGGTCCGAAAGGGATCCTTACGCCAAACCCCTTGCCTGCCAACAATCCGATAACAGCGCCTGTAAGCGAAGCAATCATTACAACGGGTAGCAAGGGTCTCCAGCCCAGCCACGCACCTATCATGGCCAATAGTTTTGCATCGCCACGCCCCATCCCTTCTTTTCCTGTGAGATATTTAAAAACAACTTCTATAAGAAAGAGGGAACCGTATCCTGCTATGATGCCTATCAGTGAATCAAACCAGGAAATATCTCCCATTACGAAATAGCCGGTGTTTTGTTTGAGGACCCCGGGTCCTGAGAAAAAGTCCGGAATAATGATTTTATGAATGGCAATAAAACTAATGGCGGAAGACGCCAATCCGATGACAATGCCCGACCGGGACAGAATGTCCGGGATAATCTGGTGGTCAAAATCAATGAAACTGATGGTCACAAGGGTAGCTAAGAACAAAAATAAGAGAAAATATTGATAACTCAATCCATATCTGCTAAATAGAGCCAGGCTAAACAGCCCGGTCAGGGTCTCCACTAACGGATAGCGCCATGAAATGGGGTGACGGCAGTACCTGCACCTGCCCCACAGGATCAGGTAACTTAGCAATGGAATATTGTCGTAAAATCTTATCCTTTCACCGCAGTTGGGGCAGTTGGACGGGGGACTGATAATGGATTTTCCGAGGGGAATGCGATAAATGCATACATTCATAAAGCTCCCTAATGCCAGCCCCAATAAAACGGAGTAGAGGGCCATCAACGGATCAAAACCCATATAAATGCTCCTATAAAATCGCTTTCGCAATTTTATGCAATCCCGCCATAGGCGGGACTACGCCGCTCTAAAAAATGGTAACCGTTTACGAGTTTAATGGTTCAGAGGTTCCGGGTTCACAAAAAATTTAAACCGTCCTAAAAGCAAGGTTAATGAAAGACCTGTCTGTGTGCGACGCACAGGCAGGAAGGTAACCCTGGACCTGTGAACACATACAAAAAATCAAATGGCAAAAAACGGATTTTCAAAATCAAACATGAATAAAAAGACCGTGATGCTTTCCATTAATCCGGATAACCCGCAACAGCGGCTGATCAGACGTGTGAGCGAGGCCCTGGAAAATGGAGGTCTGATCGTATATCCCACCGACACATTTTACGGAATCGGGTGTGATCTTTACAACAAAAAGGGAATACAGCTCATATACAGGTTGAAAAACCGGCCTCTAAAAAAACCTTTCTCTTTTGTGGGCGACAGCCTGAAAGAGATAAGCCGGTATGCCATTGTTTCCAATTATGCGTATAAAACTATGAAGCGCCTTCTGCCAGGGCCATACACCTTTATTTTAGAAGGCACCCGGCTGGTGCCGAAAATCATGTTGACCAAGCGGAAGACCGTGGGCATCCGTGTTCCGAATAATAATATCTGCCGGGCCGTAGTGCGAACGTTCGGCAGGCCTATCATAAGCACCAGTGCGGGATATGACGATCCCCAATCCATAAAAGAGGCCTACGGTCCGTTTCTCGATATTATTATTGATGGCGGGGTGCTTTATCAAAGCCCTTCCAGCATCGTTTCTTTGATTGACGACATGCCGGAAGTTATACGTGAGGGGAAAGGAGATATTAGTAGCTTTCTTTAGCCCGGTGTTCTGCAAAACCGTCCCATCTATATTCTACCCTGGTTTTCATACGTTGAATCAGTTTTGAAACTGAACCGGCGGCCGCCTCAAAAACCAGATCCCACAACTTCAGTTTGTCATTTTCGGGATAAACAAGCGTTACATCTCCTTTGATGCCTGCCAGATTTTTTGCAATTTCCACCGCGTCCTGAAAATTTCCCAAGACATCGACAAGGCCTAATTCCTTGGCCTGAGCCCCGGAAAATATGCGACCATCAGCAATTTGTCGAACTTTTTCCAGGGGGAGGTTCCTGCCCTCGGCCACGCCTTCTTCAAACTGTCTCTGTATGTCTGCAATCAATGCATTGAGGAGTTCTTTTTCCCGTTCGGTTAATTCCCTGTTGGGGGACCCGATGTCCTTGAATTCCCCGCTCTTCAGGACTTCAAGACCGATACCGATTTTATTAAGAAGTTCTTCTAAGCGGACAAAATGCATAATAACGCCTATACTGCCTGTGATTGTGCCGGGATTAGCCACGATTTTGTCGGCCCCGGCCGCTATGTAGTACCCGCCCGATGCAGCTACTGATCCCATGGAGGCTACGACTTTTTTGGTTTGTATGGTTTTTCTGATTTCTCTGTAGATTTCCTGAGTGGGTCCGACTGATCCTCCCGGCGAGTTGATCCTCAAAATGATTGCTTTTATCCCGGGGTCTTTTTTCAGCCTGACGAGCTCCGTTGTAATGTCTATGGATTGGGTAATAGTACCATCTATAGGAATCACGCCGATTTTGTCACCGAATGACAGGATGGAGGAGGGTGAAAACAGTTTGAGTACGATGACCATGGTTATACCCAAAAAGAGGGCAACGACGCAAAGGATGACCGCCACAGTCAGTATGGGATGTTTTTTTTGTGCCATTCTTTAGCCGGAATCTCAGGCTTTGAGAGTAAAAGCCGAATCCGATTATTTAGTGGAGTCAGTGCCTTCAGATGGTGGTTCTTCGGAAGGACTGTCGGTAGTTTGGTCCTGGGTATCCGGTTCAGTCTTGAATGCCTCCACCTCATGGGATTCCATATTCTCGGGGTCAGCGCTTTCAGTAGGTGGTTCTTCGGAAGGACTGTCGGTAGTTTGGTCCTGGGTATCCGGTTCAGTCTTGAATGCCACCACCTCATGGGATTCCGAATCCGCGGAGTCAGCGCTTTTAGTAGGTGGTTCTTCGGAAGAGCTGTCGGCAGTCTCGCCTAAGGTATCCGGTTCTGCTTCTGTTGACCCTGCCTCTTCAGACCCCATGTCATCGGACAGGGCCTGGCGGTCCATATTCATCATTTCTTCTCTTAACAGCTCTCCTAAGTTGGATGTGGCTTCTTTGTGGTTATCCAAATAGCTCCTGAAAATCTCCTTATCATCACCTTCTTCTAATTTTCGAATAGAAAGGCCTATTTTTTTGTCTTCGCGGGAGACATTGAGGACCTTGGCCTGAATTACATCATCGACCTGAAATCTCGCCATGGGGTTTCCGCGCTTGTCTTTGGCAATTTCAGAGATATGAACAAGGCCCTCTATGCCTTCTTCAAGTTCGAGGAAGAGGCCGAAATCGGTCACGTTGGTCACGGTGCCGGTTACCCGGGTGCCAGGTTTATACTTCTGGGGGATTTCGTCCCATGGGTCGGATGTAAGTTGTTTAATGCCTAATGAAAAACGCTCACTATCCTTGTCAATATTTAAGACAACCGACTGTACTTCCTGTCCTTTTTTGTAAACCTCCGAGGGGTGCTTTATCCTTCTGGTCCAGGAGATATCGGATATATGGACAAGCCCGTCTATACCTTCATCAATTCCAATAAAAATCCCGAAATCGGTGAGATTTTTGATCTTGCCCTCTATGGTGGTCCCTACGGGGTATTTCTCTTCAATTACATCCCAGGGATTCGGTTCAACCTGCTTCATCCCAAGAGAAATTCGCTTTTTGGCAACATCGAGATTCAAGACCATACTCTCTACGTTATCACCAACGTTTAATACCTGAGAGGGATGCCTGATTTTTCTGGTCCAGGACATTTCAGAGACGTGAATCAGCCCTTCCACTCCTTCTTCAACTTCTATAAATGCACCGTAGTCAGTAAGGCTGACGACACGGCCCTGGATTTTCGTGCCTATGGTATATTTTTCTTCTGCCTTGGTCCACGGGTCGGCTGTCAACTGTTTTATACCGAGGGACACCCTTTCCCTTTCCCTGTCGAAATTCAGGATCTTGACCGAGATTTCATCTCCGACCTGGTGCATTTCAGCGGGATGGCCGACCCTGCCCCAGGACATATCGGTAATATGAACAAGGCCGTCGATGCCACCCAGATCGATAAACAGTCCATAGTCGGTAATGTTTTTGACCGTTCCTGTAAGAGATGCCCCCTCCTCGAGATGCTTGAGGGTTTTCTGCCTCTGGGTCATTCGTTCGGCTTCTAAGATTGCGCGCCGGGAGAGGACAATATTACCACGGCGTTTGTTATACTTTACGATCTTAAACTCATGCTCTGCGCCCACTAAGGCGTCCATATCCCTGACAGGCCTCAGATCGACCTGGGATCCGGGCAGGAATGCCTGCAGGCCGATATCCACAGAGAAACCTCCCTTGATCCGGGATATAACCATGCCTTTGATGGTCCCATCGTTTTCGTAAATTTCCTTAATCTCATCCCATACCTTGATTTTGGCCGCCTTTTCCTTGGAGAGAATTATGGTGCCGTCATCACTCTCTCTCCGCTCAAGAAGCACTTCCACTCTGTCACCGACCTTGGCCGTCAAATTGCCTTCAGGGTCTATGAACTCATTGATGCGGATCTGTCCCTCTGATTTGTAACCGATATCAACTAAGATATATTCCTTGTCTATTTGAACGATTTCACCCTTGATAACCTCACCTTCCTGGATGGGCTTCAGGCTGTCTTCATACAGCTTGGAAAAGCTGTCTTCTTCCTGCTCCTGAACATCATCTGCTGATTCACCGATTTCCCCGGCAGATTCATCCTGGATAGCCGCCTCCTGGTCATCTTCAATGTTCGTGTCTGCATTTTCGGTTTCAAGTATCTCATTTTTGGTTATGCTGTGTGTTAATTTTTCCATCAACCCCAATACCCCCTACGTTATTTTCCCTGTTTGTAATTGTTTAACCTAACTTTATTATCAAACATTCAAGTTAAGTTCAACCATTTATTTAAAAAAAATAGCCTGTATTATTTCAACTTCAGATGTCCCATTATCTCTTCAATGACCTGTTCCGGTGTCAATTGTGTGGAGTCGATTATCTTAGCATCCTCAGCGGGTTTCAAAGGGGCTAATGATCGCGTCTGGTCGTTCTTATCCCTTTTCTTAAGTTCCGATTCCACGATCTCCTTAGGCACGGATTCTCCCCGTCCCGACCTCTCCCTGTACCTTCTCTCAGCCCTGACCTCGGGAAGGGCTGTTAGGAAAAATTTATGTTCAGCATCAGGAAATACCACCGTTCCCATGTCCCTACCTTCGGCCACTACATTTAATCCCTTGGCCATTTTCCGTTGAAGGTGGGACATGCCTTCCCGGACTTCTCTAACTGCCGACACCCTGGAAGCAAGCATGTCCATCTCAGGACTCCTGATTGCCAAAGAGATGTCTTCTTTAGCCAAAAACAACTTCGGCGGGTCTTCATCCTTCTTGAAGTACAGATCCATGGACTTAATCAGGTCTCCAAATCTTCTGCCATGGTCGGGGGTAAGGCCCCTTCTTTTTGCCGCAAGCGCTACTGCCCGATACATGGCCCCTGTATCTAAATAGAGAAAATTGATCTTTTTTGCCAAGGCACGGCTGATAGTGCTTTTCCCGGACCCTGCGGGCCCGTCAATGGTAATAGTATCATTCACTTGACGAGCTCTTTGATCTTTTCGGCTTTTTTCTTGATATCCATGGCCTTTTTTACACCCGGGACCTGTTCCAGTACCTTGTCCGCAACTTTTGCCCCTAAGGTCGGGGAGGAACCCTCCTTTTTTGTGGATGTATTGTCAGGGTCCTGCTCTTCGTCGGCGGTTTTCTTGGTACTAAGCTCTTCCTTGACGTTTTTAAATTCCCTGATAGCCCCTCCCAGACCTTTCCCGATCTCAGGAAGTCTCTTGGCGCCAAAGATCAAGAGAACGATCACCGCAATAATGATTAATTCAGTGGGACCAAGACCGAACATAAGCTTACTCCAAATAAAATCGCGAGAGCGATTTTATAATTTTAATATTTGAAAAAATTCAGGAGTCGGAAAAGAATCATTGGCGTCCAGCTCAATTATCTTGATTCCTTCGGACTCAAAAAGTGCGGCAGTCACGCCTATTCCCATGCCTGACGGTTTGTCACAATAGGGCGTTTTAAGGCCGCAGGAAGGGCTCCTCTCTTTCATGATTGCAATGGAACTGTCTGCTAATCGGGTCAATCTTAGTGCCTCCTGAGCACCTTTTTTGAAAGCATAGGTCACATCTTTGTCCTCGGAATTGACAAGCCTTGCACTACCCGAGAGGATATCCCTGCCGTCACCTCCTATTATATGGGCGGGCGGTCTGGGAGTGGAAAGCCCACCCATTTGTTCCGGACAGAAAGGTGTGAAACGACAGGATGCTACAAAATGCACTAAGTCCGGGCAAATACTGTGCCGACCATCATACCTGCAAGGGATTCCAAGGAGACAGGCACTGATCATTATCGGAAAATTATATCTAAACGTGATAGTTAACCTTAAAGTAACTCAGGTTGTAAGGTTCAAGGTTCACGGTTCACGGTTGGTTGCCTTATCTTCATACTGGTCTATGTTCATCGTTTTTTAACCCCTGGCCCAGATCTGTTTTAGCAGTACTTTTCATAGAACCCCTGGCCATAGTGTTCAGAAGAACCTTTTTAAAGCGTACGTTACGTCGCACCAGGGCGGGCTTGAACCGTGAACCCTTGAACCGTGAACCTGAGCAGTTACCTGAACTCTTACCTTTTCAACAGGGGGCTTACATTCCTGTAAATTGAACGGGTTCCTCGTCTTCATTCCTTGATTCCACCACGCCTATGTGGTAAGCGGTCTCCCCCATGGCTTCCAACCTTAAGAGCACTTCGTCGACCTCTTCGTCGCTAACCACAACCATCAGACCAATGCCGTTGTTAAACGTCCGCAGCATCTCCATGTCCGAAATTCGAGCGGCCTTTTGAAGGTAAGTGAATATGGGTGGAACCGTCCAGCTTGTTCTATCAATGACCACCTTGCACGCCTTGGGCAGAATACGGGGAGGATTGTCGATGAGCCCTCCGCCCGTGATGTGTGAGACACCATAAATCCGGAAGTCACGCCTCAGATTACGAAGTGTTCTGGCGTATATCCGGGTGGGCTCCAGGAGTTCTTCCCCAAGGGTCTTGCCGAAGTCTTCCACATAATCTTCCACGGACATCTTCAGGCCTTCAAAGAAGATCTTGCGTACCAGGGAGTAGCCGTTGCTGTGGAGTCCGCTTGACCCGATTCCAATGAGCTGGTGGCCGACGGCAATCTCAGAACCGTCTAAGAGCTTTTCGTTATCTGCCAGTCCGACCACAAAGCCTGCAAGATCGTATTCACCTTCGGCATAAAAATCAGGCATTTCAGCAGTCTCACCTCCGATGAGGGAGCAATTGGCTTCTAAACATCCGGCGGCAATGCCCTTTACAATCTCCAGCGCCTTGTCCACATCCAGCTTTCCCATGGATATGTAATCTAAGAAAAAAAGCGGGACGGCCCCTTGAACCATTATGTCGTTCACGCTCATTGCAACGAGGTCGATACCGACCGTATCGTGTTTGTCAAGCATGAATGCAATTCGCAGTTTTGTCCCCACACCATCTGTGGAGCTCACAAGAACGGGGTTCTTTAAATGTTCCACATTAAGGGAAAAGATACCGGCAAATCCGCCTATGTCGGTGATGACGCCCGACTTAAAGGTTTTGCCAACTACAGGCTTTAAGAGTTCTACGAGCCTGTTTCCCGCATCAATATCCACGCCTGCCTCGGCGTAGTGACTTTTTTCCGCCACCTTTTTTTTTGCCATATTTTTTAGATCCTGCCTATATTATAGTGTTCAAGAAAATGTTTTTGCGGCAAACAGCACCCCTACAAAATCATTTTCTTAAACTGTATAGTTATAGAAAACCACCTTATTTGAGGAGATTATGCCAGGGCAATAATGCCAAATGCTGAAACCTCTTATGCTTTTTATTATCTGCCGGTTTTATTGTCAACCTTTTCTCTTGTCACTCAAAACGTGATTTGTTAAGGGATGCGTAGGCGTTCACAGGTTCTGGGTTCACCCCTGCCCGACGGATGGCCCGTCCGCTGTAATACTATG
>JAFDAP010000547.1 GCA_019313765.1 Deltaproteobacteria bacterium
AAAGATACCACAGGAGATGGCCTGTTTGACAGCATTTACCACTTCAGGGAAGGAAAGTTGCTCAGTTCCACTAAAGACACGGACGGAGATTGTAATGTGAATATCTGGCAAACTTACATGGGAGGTAAACCCGTTGAGAGAAAAGTTGATGATGACGGTGATGGGCAGGTGGAAAGGATCACTTTTTATGACCCTGAAGGCATTCCCAAAGAGAGCCGTCATGACCTAAACAGGGATGGAAACATGGAAGAGGCCCGTTTTTATCGCCATGGAAAGCTATTTGAGCGAAAAAAGGACCTGGATCAGGATGGGTGGTTTGAGATAATTACGAGGTTTAAGGATGACCAGCCCCTTGAACAGCAAAAAGATACCAACAGTGATAGATCCTTTGACATCTTTACCCGCTTCAAGAATGGAAAACCGGTTTATCAGGAGAAAGACACTAACTTTGACGGGAACAAGGATTTCTTTTGTCATTTTGACGCTCAGGGCGTTGCAGAAAAAATTGAGGAGGACACCAGGCACACGGGACGGATAGACAGGATCAGGACCTATTGCAAGGGCGAACCCGTGAAAGTGAAACTTGATTCCAACGGCGACGGATATATGGAAACCGTATCGTTTTTCCGAAAAGGCAAGATGTACCTTCAGACGCAGGACAAAAACCGGGACGGAAAACCGGATATGAGCATATTTTTCAGCGGGAAGGGAGAAAAAGAGAGCGTAGAAAGCGATACGGACCTGAACGGTAGAACGGACATGTGGCAATATTACAAGGGTGGACGCCTCATGAGATTGGAAAGAGACGAAGGAGGGAGCGGAAAGGTCGACCTGAAGGTCTTCTACACGAATGGAGAAAAAGTAAAGCTTGTCAGGGACCAGGATCAGGACGGTCGGTTTGAGATCACGCAATGGTTCAATCGGCCCGGATGGTCCGTGGTGATGGAACTGGACCAGGATGGGGATAAGTCTGTGGATGTGCGCTATTTCTACAAAAAGGGCGTCTTGAGGCTCAAGGAGGTTAATGAAGATGTAGATGGGAGTCTTGATTTGAGGGAATACTATGATGAAAAGGGCAGGCTTCGGAAGAGTGAAGAAAAAGATGGGAAAAGCGACAGATTGAATATCACCTGGTTTTACAGCGAGGCCGAAGAGGCGATCCGGGCGGAAAAGGATAATAACGCGGATGGCAGGGTGGATACCTGGTACTACTATCAAGGGGGTCGATTGGCTGCAGTGGAAGAGGACACAAATGGCGATGGCAGGCCTGACCTTTGGGAAGATTATGATGAGTCCGAAGCCCTGGTCAAACGCGCGAAGGATCTGAATTTTAATGGAGAACCGGATGTTGAAGAGATAGCAGGTGGGCAGGTGAGAAAGTGAGAGGGGGAGAGTATGATTGAGTTTTTGGCAAAAGGTGGCGTTCTTGTATACCCCATTATTTTGTGTTCCGTACTGGCCTTAGCCATCTTTCTTGAGCGGATGATCTGTTTTGCGCGGTTGCGGATCCGGGGATACGGATTGGTGCAAAAGATTGCCCGGCACGTGAAAAATGGCGAGGATCAACAGGCATATGAATTAGCCAGCACGAGCAATACACCCATGGGACGAATTCTGGTTAATGCAATGGAGGTCAAAGATCAGGACCGGGAAACCTTGGAGACGGTAATTGTTCATGCTACAGACGAAGAGGTGAGAGACCTTTCCCGCTATCTCCAGGCCCTGGCTACCATTGGAAACATCGCGCCGTTGTTAGGTCTTTTGGGAACGGTGCTCGGCATGATCAAGGCATTCATGGTGATCCAGCAAATGGGGGGCAAGGTTAATGCGGCGGTCCTTGCGGGAGGCATATGGGAGGCCATGCTGACCACTGCCCTGGGCCTGGCAGTAGCGCTTCCCACCATTGTGGCCCATAGTTACCTCATCGCCCGTGTAGACAAATATGAGGCCCAGCTACAGGACGGGACAGTGACGTTCATCAAGGCTTTAGGAAGGCGATCCTGAAAGGAGCTGTTATGCTTGTTCATCACAGACGAAGAAACCGGATCCAGATACAGATGCCGCTGACGTCCCTGATTGATATTGTGTTCCTGCTCCTGATCTATTTTCTGCTGACCACCAACTTTATGGTGGACGAGGGCATCAAGATAAAACTCCCCCAGGC
>JAFDAP010000020.1 GCA_019313765.1 Deltaproteobacteria bacterium
CCTGGCCCAGGGGAGAGAAATACCAAAGGAATTCTGCGGTAAGGAATCTGTTGACATCCACGGGAAAGGCGTTCTCATTATAGGACTGGGCAATTTTGTAACGGCCGTTGAGGTTTTGAACTCTGGAGTGTAAAGAATCCTGGCCCATCGAAGATCCCGTTGAGCGGGGGAGGACCAGGCTTTGGTATTTCCCATAGGGGATTTGCTTTATTGAAAGTTCATTGACTTATTGAAATTACAAATAACAATGACCAAAATTCAAAATCCCAAACAAAAACAATCGCTTTGAACCAGTTTGGAATTTGTAATTTGAGATTTGTTTGCAATTTGGTGCTTGGGATTTGTCATTTAAGGCAGCAAACTCCAAGGCAGAGCCGAAGAACTCTGACCTGACCCAAAGGACCAGGTTTTTCAGGGCAAAATGAAAATGAAGGTACTATTGATTTCACCAAATACTCTTACAATGCCATATCCGGTTTATCCGCTGGGGCTCGACTATGTTGCGAACGCAATTGCAGCGGATCATCAGGTGAAGATTGTGGATATTAACAGCCTGGGAGATCACGATTCCTTAGGAAAGGTGATAGACCTTTACTCCCCTGATATTATCGGTATTTCATTGAGAAACATCGATAACACCGACACAATAAACCCGGAAGGCTTCATGAACGACTATCGGCAATGTGTCAAGGCCATTCGGGAGCACTCTAACGTACCACTGGTTTTAGGGGGAAGCGGATTCACCCTCTTCCCCGAAGAGATCATGGAGGCATTAGGTGCGGATTACGGGGTTTTAGGCGAGGGAGAAAGGCTGGCACTCCTATTAAATGCCATTGAAAACAAGGAAGATACATCTCGTATTCCCGGAATAATGACAAGGGGCTCAAAGGAAACCATTCCCGAGCCCTGGGATGAATCATTTGCCGTGAACCGTCTTCCCGACAGTTCCCATCTTGAGTTTTATCTTAAAAAGGGAGGTATGCTGAATCTTCAAACAAAGAGAGGGTGCCCGTTTAAATGTATCTATTGTACATATCCTCACATTGAAGGTAGAAAACTCCGGTTTATCTCTCCGAAAGAGGCGGCGCTTACTGCGTTGGGGCTCCAGGAAGCAGGGGCAAACTATCTTTTTATTACTGATTCGGTATTTAACGCCGATTATTCCCACAGCATTCGGGTGGCACGTGCCTTTATGGATGCCGGCATCTCCATACCGTGGGGAGCCTTTTTTGCACCTACTGTTCCTCCTGAAGAGTATTTTCCGGTACTTGCCGATGCTGGTCTTTCACACGTGGAATTCGGCACAGAAGCCTTATCGGACAGGATGCTAAAGTCCTATGGAAAGTCTTTCAGGGTAAATCAAATCTTAGAGGCCCACAATGCCGCCGTTCACTCAGGATTGCACGTGGCCCATTACATCCTGTTAGGCGGGCCTGAAGAGGATAAAGGGTCGCTGAATGAAACTCTTTCAAATATTGAGGATCTGAATAAGGCCGTATTCTTTTTTTTTGCGGTATGCGCATCTATCCGCATACGGGCCTGTATGACCTCGCAGTGGAAGAGGGTAAAATTTCAAGGTCCCGGAGCATACTGGAACCGGTTTTTTACGAGTCTGAACTGATTAGCAGTAAAGAGATACTTGGCCGGGTGGAAGCAAGCGCCAACGGACGGCCGAATTGGGTCTTTGGCGCGGGTGGTGAAAAAACGGCTAAGATACTCTCTAAGATGTATAGCCGCGGCCATTCCGGCCCCCTCTGGGAGTACTTAGTGAGATAAGGGTGAGACCTTTGCAAAACGCCCTCTTTCGCCTCCCGCCACCGGCGGGACGTCAGGCTCAAAGTCCGGGATCTTCGACTTGAACTTGAACAAAACTGAACGTTTTTCAAAGGTCTCAGGGTATCCGCGATGAAATGGTATTCACTTATAGAGGTAGACAGGCTTTCATCACGTGAGATTATCATGTATACTAAAGTATTGCCTGATTCGCACTGGTTTTCGGGACATTTTCCGGGCGATCCGATTCTTCCCGGGATAGCGCAACTTGAAATGGCCCTTGACGGCATTAAACGATTAAGTCAAAAAAATTTAAGGATTTCAGGAGCCAGGAAGGTCAGGTTTAAACAGTTTATCAGGCCGAATGACAAAATCAAAATAAAGGTTGCTCTTCGAGAAGGGGATGCCTTATCGTATAGCTTCCGTATTATGGTTGACGAAGAAATGGCCTGTAATGGTATCCTGACAGTGGAGGAATTATAGCATTAGTAGGAGTTCAGCTATAATTTTTTGACAGGATTAACAGGATGGACCGGATTAATTTTATCTTGTAAATCAGGGCACATATCCTGTTTTTGACTAAAAGCTCAATTTTTCGGAGAAACCAGTAAATTTCAGCATCATATGAATTGCCCAACTTTTGAGAACTCACGTTTTTAAAAAAATCTGCTTGTGTGTTGTTGACGTAATAAAAACAGTAACAATTTAATGAGTTACTATCAGGGCTATCCTGAGGAATGGATATTATTGCAACACAGGATTTATTTGAGGATTTACAGGAAAAAAATCTCGTTAATCCTGTAATCCTGCCTAAAGGTATTTTTAACAGGTGAACTATTACGAGCATTTCAAGGGGGATAAATGACAGTGGAAATGGACACAAAAAACCTTATTATCCGTATTGCGGAAATCATGATCAATGAACTCAAGCTTGAGGATGTAACTCCCGAAACATTTGATCCTGAAATTGATCTGGTTGATGAAGTGGGCATTGACAGCATGGATCTAGCGACTGTCGCCCTTGTGATCCAGGACGAGTATGGGATAAGAATAGACGAAGATGATTATCCTAAATTGACGACTATTCGGTTAATAGCGGACTATGTCGAGGAGAGGTCGAAAAAGTAAGTGGCACTACCAAGAAAAAAATATGAGAACGACAATCAGGATCAGCGCGGAAATAGATGGAAGTTCTCAGACCTTGTGTCGAAACCCGAAACAGGGGATAGATGGGAAAAGGTTCGTAAATATTTTTTTCTGCGCGAATCCACCTATGACATGACAAACCGGTGCAACATCAGGTGTGAGGGGTGTTATTACTATGTGGGTGAAAAGCAATATGCCGGGGAAAACAGGGACCCTGAAGCCTGGCGCAGGCTTATGGAGGGAGAGAAATCAAGGGGTATTACATATGTTGTTCTTGCAGGGGCCGAACCATCCCTGGTCCCTGAACTTTGTGAGGCCTGTTATCAGGTGATCCCCTTAGGCGCTATTGCATCCAATGGTATAAAGCGCATACCACGATCTGTCGATTATAAGATTCACATCTCGGTCTGGGGAAATGATGATACAAGCTTTAGAGTAAGAAGCGCCAAAAATATGCTGCTCAAGCAGATAGATAATTATAAAGGTGACCCGAGGGCGGTGTTTGTCTATACCTTTACCCGGGAAAATATTGACGAAATTCATGAGGTGATGGATCTCCTTGCAGAACATGAGTGCAGGATTACCTTTAACATCTTTTCGTCACCAGTAGGCTATTCCGGTCCCCTTCGTCATACCGAAGAATCCCTTATTCATACCCGCAAGACAATCATGAAGCTCATTTCCTCACATTCGGAAAACGTCCTGTTTTCTCCTTATAACGTTGTCGCCCATACCCACAGCCAGGGACTTCATGATCTTTTTGCCTGTTCATATCCGAGGATGAATCCATCTACCGACATAGGGCTGGGCCGGTCTTTCAGGCAGTATCGAACGGATCTTACCTGGGATCGGAATGTTGCCTGCTGCGTACCGGATACGGACTGCCCTGACTGCAGGCATTATGCGGCGGGGAGCGCTATAGTAACTGCAAGATTGTTTCGTCACGCAACGGATCCCGATACATTCAAATCCTGGCTCGACTATGTCGACACATATCTTGCAGTCTGGGTCATGGGATATGAGAAAGGCAAAAACCTCTGTGATTATCCGGTCGCCCCACCCGGCCATAATATTTTTTAGTAAAAACAGAGAGCCATGTCCTCCCCCGCGTAACGGGATCTTCGATGGGCGCGGTCAGAGATATATTGGCTCTGCCTGTAAAAATATGAAGGAGTTTTAGAGTATTGGAGTGCTGGAGTAATGGCAAGGCAAAACATCGGAAAAACTCCAAATTCCAAGCACCAAATTACAAATAAATTCCAAATTCTAAACTCCAATAATCAAAACCGGATTTAAAAACAAACGTCCAACGTCGAACTTCCAACGTTGAACTATGGTACGCCTTCGATGTTCGACGTTCATCTTTTTCCTGTTTGTTATTTAGGATTTGGGTCACGCGCAGCGCAGGCGCTTGCGCCGCGTGTTGTGATTTGTTTGTTATTTGTAATTTGTTATTTGGAATTTCCAGTACGCCGGAAAACGGATAAAATACCGACAGGCCCCTCTCTGGGGGGAATCAAAGTCACGTCCTCTAAGCGTGGATTCTTTACTTTAGGAGTTGGTAAATGAAAACGGTCAGTTCATTGCTCGATGAAGAGTGGTATGAAAGGTATAAAACAATCTCCAAGTTGAACATTCGGAGTTCTATATACGATGTGACCAATCGATGTAATCTCCGTTGCAAAGGATGTTTCTTTTTTTCCTCTGGTGAGGACAAGGTGGCAAAAGAGGAAATGGACCTGAAAAAATGGGAGGGCTTCATCGACAATGAGAAGAGCAGGGGGGTTAATCTCGCTATCCTGATCGGCGGAGAGCCGACACTCTGTCTTGACAGGGTTGAGGCATTCTATAATCGGTTACCCACCTTTTGTGCCACAAACGGCATAATCAAGGTCCCAAGGGACAGATTTCCACACATGGTGGTCGGTATCTCGTTGTGGGGTGATGAAGAGGACGAGAAAGCCCTTAGAGGAAAAGACTCCTTCTCCATATCCAGCAAGAATTATTATGGCGACTCCCATGCCTACTATTTATATACCATCACGCCTAAACAGATAGGAAAGATAGAACGTATTATCGCAAAGATCAGGGATGTGGGCGTGAAGGTCCATATGCAGTTGCTCTCAAATGATGAAGGGGTTGAGAAGTTTTTCTGGACCAAAGAAGAGTTGAAAGATATTCGAGCCGAGATGGATGGAATGCTCGACAGGTATCCGGATACGGTCATATCCTCCAAATACTATCACGAAATTATTACTACGGGAAAGATGCTGGACAGAACATTCGGCTGGGGGGAATGCCCTTCCGTAACCGAGCCCATTGACCGCAGGGAGCCCAGGCCGAAACATCTGATAGGTTTTATCCGTTGGGCCTCGGACCTGAAGACAATGCATCGATGCTGTACATCTGAAACACGAGACTGTTCCACCTGTAAGGATGGTGCGGCACATATGAGTTGGGTAATGGTAAACAAGAGGGCACACATGCGTTCAGAACAGGACCTTCATAATTGGATAGAGGTCTACGAGATGTTCGCAAAGCTTTACCAGTTTATTCCATGGTAGTTGTTAAGGGAGCATTACTGATTCTTTACCCGCCTAAAATTACCCTCACCGAGCCATAAGGTTACATCCTCTGGCATTTGGGTTGAGCCAAACGGTTGCGGTATCGCGGCTCGTTTCGGGATTCGTGGGAAGGTTATGTGTGCTAAGCATCGCAACCGAACGCCGACAAACGAAACGAGCAGCCCAACCTAATAACGTATAACGAGTAACAAGAATTAAGCCCCAATATGAATTCAAAGAAGACGGTTATCATAGGATATGACGCTGTTTCACCCCTCGGAGTAGACCTGGAAACCCAGTGGGACCGGGCCGCAAGGGGCGAAAGCGGAATAGGAAAACTTACACGCTTTCGTGTCAATGAAGATTTTCCTGTCAGCATAGCGGGCCAGGTTGATGATATCGATACCGCACCCTATCCTTTCCTTTCCCCTCGCAGCCTGGCGCACTGGACATCCCCCATATTTAAATATGCCATGCTTGTTGTGCACCGTGCCCTTGAAAAGAGCGGGGTTGAGATAACCCCTGACCTCTCTCCACGGGTTGCAGTTACTTTCAGCTCCGCGGTAGGGGGGCAGGATGCGGTTCTTAATGCCGACAGGCGCATGATCTCGGAAGGGAAACTTCCACATCCCTTTACAAATCCCAATTCATGTATAAACATGGTGGGAGGAAAGGTATCTATATTAACCAATGCTACGGGACCCATTACATCCACGATTACGGCCTGTGCCACTGGTATCACATCTGTCATTATCGCGGCTTTGTTGTTGGACCAGGGGAAGGCGGATGTTGCCATATGCGGGGCCGTTGATTTTGCATTAGTCGAACCGATCGTTGCCGGTTTTGCGACCATGAACGGAGCTTATACTCCCAAGGAAGGTCAACCACCTGAGCATCCAACAAGGGTAAGCCGTCCATTCTCAGTTGACAGGAGAGGGTTCGTTATATCAGAGGGCGCCGGAAGCATCATAATCGCAACAAGGGAATTTGCCGATGCCCACGGCATAAAATACAATCTTGAGCTGGCCGGTTGGAGCATGACTTCAGATGCCCATCATTTTGTTGCGCCCAATCTTGACACGGTAAAACGATGCATTGCCGAAAGCATGGAAAGCGCGGGAATCGGGCCTGCCGATATCGACTCGATAAATGCGCATGCCACATCGACAAGGGTGGGAGATAAGGTGGAATTTGATGCATTAAAAGCGGTTTTCGGAGATCATATCCCTCCGGTTTCTGCAAACAAGTCTCTTATCGGTCATGCCATGGGGGCATCAAGCGCTATTGAATCGATCTTTGCCATGGAGGGAATGGTCAAAACCAGACTGCTCCCCACCATCAACCACAAGCCTGATCCTGAAATAGAACTGGATTGTGTTGCAGAAGGGGTGCGAGACCTGAACCAGGAGTTCCTGTTGAAGAATTCATTCGGTTTTGGAGGCTGCAATTCGTGCGTTGTTTTCAGGAGGATAAAGTAAAAGGTAACATCCTTATTGAGTCAAAAGTCCTGAAAACCCCCTCTAACTCCCCTCCCCTGTCGTAGATCCCGTCTTTAGCGGAGGAGGGAGGGGTTGGGGAATGAATTATTTTTCGCTCAATCAGGAAATAACAGTATCTTATTGAAATTCAGGTATTCTAAAATTATAACATAAGCCCACACTCTGCGTAGCGCAGGGCTTTAGCCCTGCTTAGGGCATGGCACGGCTAAAGCCATGCGCTACATGTGTCCTTGGAATTTGAAAAGAATACGTATAACAATGTAAATATGAAAGCCCCAAAAAACAGACGTGTATTTGTAATAGGTTACGGAGCGGCAACCCCGCTTGGTGTGACGTTCAAAAAGACATGGGAGCGGGCCGTCAAGGGAGAAGCCGGTTTTGGACGGGTTACCAGGTGTAAAGTCGATTCCCTCTGCAATGTGGTGGGTGAGATCCCTGAATGGGACCCCCTGGATCTGGATTTTGTTGACGCGAAAGAGGCATATAACTGGAATGCGGGTTTTGTCCTTTTAACGGCCGCGGTCTGCAAAGAGGCACTTGAGAACTCAGGTCTTCGGATGGATAAGGATACCGGGCCGAGAACGGCCTGTCTCATCGGCTCGGCCTTGAACGGGACGGACGCATTTCGTATTGCAATGGATAATTATCTGAACAAAGGGCCTCTAAAGGTAAGCCCATACCTGCTGCCGAATCTGTGCGCCAACCTGCCGTCAGGTAAGGCCGGTATGCTCCTGGGGTTTACAGGCCCTGTTTTTTCTCCCCAGGGGGCCTGCGCCTCGGGCAACCACGCAATAGGAGTGGGTTCGAGAATGATACGGGACGGGGATTGTGACTTTGTCCTTGCAGGGGGTGCCGAAACATGCGTTGTTCCCGAGATTATTCACGGATTTGAAAACATGAATGCCACAATCAAGATCCTCCCCGGGGACCGCGCCTATGATGATCCGTCCCAGGCATCGCGTCCTTTCAGCATTGACAGAAAGGGTTTTGTCCTTTCCGAAGGGGGAGGCGTGATAGTATTAGCCGCCGAAGAGATGCTTGCAACCTACGGGCTTACTCCGAAAGCAGAGGTCTTGGGTATCGGGTGGACCTCGGATGCCTATCATTTCACGAGGCCCAGGACGGAAACCGTCATTCGTTCTATCAAGGAGTCTATTGAAGATGCAGGGTTAGAGCCTGGTGATATCCAATATGTAAACACCCATGGGACTTCTACACCAAGAGGCGACAGCATTGAAGTTCAATGCCTGAGAACGGTGTTCGGCAAACGACTGGAAAGGATTCCCATAACATCCAATAAATCCCAAATCGGCCATACGCTCGGAGCTGCCGCCGCCATAGAGGGGGCCTTAAGCATAGAAGCCATGCAGAACGGCGTAATACTTCCCACAATCAACCATATCCCTGATCCGGAATTTGAGGACATTGATGTGGTCCCCAATAGTGCCAGGAAACATGCCTATGACATCTTTATTTCCAATGCATTTGGATTCGGCGGGACAAACTGCTGTGTAGTCTTTAGAGGGACGTGATATGAGGCCAAAACCATTCATTCCTGAGCCGTTTGGAAAAGATGGCCGATATGTGAGAGACAAGACCGGCGGTCTGGTCTGGCACAGATGCAGAACCCGTACCCTTTATGCGGATACCGATCGTTCGCAAACCGTGTATCACGCCAATTATCTCCGTTTTTTTGAATTTGGCAGGGCCTCCCTGATGCGTGACACCGCCTACCCGTATCGCGAGATAGAGGAGAGCGGCTATATATATCCGATTATCGAGATCGGCCTTAAATACCACACACCTTTGGGTTATGATGACCCCATCTGGATCCATACGCACCCTGCAAAACTTGAGAGGGTCCGCCTGCGCTTCGACTATGTCATCACCCACGAAGAGACCGGAGAGATTATTTGTGCCGGATTTACCAGACACTGCGCCATCAATCCATCCGGGATACCTGTGGCCGTTGATGAAAAGACGTGTCATCTATGGAAGACCTTCCCGAAATAACAGACAGGATAAGACTCCCCCTTGAGATCGAGATTCATCCTTACATGATGGATCACCGGTTTCAGGGAAAGGGTGTACTTCCCGCGGTAGAAGCAATGCAGTTGTTAGCGGAATCCACCCGGACACACCTGCCTGATATACACATAGATGCCATTATGGATGCGGAATTTGACAAATTCCTGTATCTTGAACCGGGCGTTAAACTGATAAGGGCATTCAACGAAATTGAAGTACATGCGGACGGCACTGTAGCCTCGAAACTCATCACAAAAATCAGGTCAAAGAAGGCATCAATAACACGCACCATAGAACATGTAACCATACATTTTTCAAAACACCCTCAGAAAATTCATCTCCCGCCCCTTGATAAGGTCTTTGCCTTAGAGGGGATATGTCTTGATGTCCCGTCTGAAAGGCTGTATTCCGAGCTTGTCCCTTTTGGCCCGGCCTATCACAATGTGAAGGAGTCCGTGACTCTATCCGAGGAAGGGGCCATTGCATGTGTCTGTGCACCGGAAAATGGCGCGGTCACCAAACCCTTTGGATCTCCATTCCCCCTTGATGCGGCCTTTCATGTTGCGTGCGCCTGGGGACAGCGCTATGCGAATATAGTCGGTTTTCCAGTAGGCCTTGAAAAACGGTATATATTGAACCGGACACGCCCGGGTGAGGCCTATATCAGCAGGATTATGCCCCGTGAGATCAGACCCGGCCTCCTTGTCTTTGATATATGGATCTTTGATCAGGACGGTACATTTTTTGAAGCCGCGCTCGGCGTTCAAATGAAGGATGTGAGCTCAGGCCGAATGAAACCTCCTTCATGGATCATGGAGGGTGCCTTGCATGACAGGCTGCAAACATTGAGAAACCGGTGCGAGTCCATTTCCGTAATTGAGCTGAAAACTATAGAAAGGGCTGCTGAAAAGGCGCTTTCCGGTCCCGAGCTGGAACGTTTCGGCAAAATGGGGGAAAAAAGGAAGAAGGACTATTTAGGGGCCCGGCTTTGCTGCAAGACCCTTTCCAGAAAGCTGTCAGACAATGACATGGATACGCCGGCATCCTCCATCACGACCATTTCTCCCGATTTTGTCATTCCCTGCTGCCCTTTGACCGATGGCAGGATCAAATTCTCATGCTCGGTCTCTCATGACAGCAGGTTTGCCATTGCAGTCGCCTCCGAGACCCTTGTGGGTGTTGATGTTGAAGAGATTTCAGAAAGGGTGCTCAAGTCCCGGCGACTCTTCATGAGCGAGACGGAAAAAATGCTGGTTCAGGATTCATCCCTCGGAGAAGTAGAGGCATCCCTTATGCTCTGGAGTATTAAAGAGGCCGTGTCAAAGGCATTCGGTATCAGCCTTGCCCATGCCTGGGAAAAAGTAGTGGTAAAGGATATCGGTCGGAACAGGAGTAGTATCCTCATGGGGGGCCGGGATTATACTGCTTTTCATGCTAAGGTGGATGATCATATGTTTACCATCATTAATGATCCCTGTAGCTGCAAAGAAACCAGCTTGCTATAGAAAATTCAATCCCCTGCTACTAACGGGAGTGATGGAGTATTGGAAAAACCATTGATATCCTTAGCACTAGTCCATTACTCCACTACTCCATTGCTCCTTCTCTCGACTGCGGTTCGGAAACTCATCTTGCGATTCTTCCACTGAAAACTACAGTATTTTGTGAGATATGGGCCTATCCCTTTTTTGGTTCAAAAGTTCGTTTGGCCTGAAGAAAGCTCGGCAGGTGTCTAAGGAAGTACAATATGCTTCTCCTGTGCTCCCATATACGGTTTCGAAACTTTTTCCGCCATTTGTGACCCGAATAGAACCTCTTTACGTGTTGATTATAGAGCTGGTCAAGCTGCTCTTTGGATTCGATACCCTTCGGAATAAATACAAAGTTAAGGCAGTTCATTTTACGCCAGTCATGGTCAAAGCTCCCTTCATCAAATATGGAGGCCCATACCGGGGCCCCATGGAATGGTGTAAACTTGGACATGTTCATGTCGTCAAGATCTAAAGACATGGCAAAGTCGCTCGTCTTTTGAACCGACTCACATGTGTCTTCGGGAAAACCCATCATAAAAAGGCCTTTTGCTCTGAGGCCCTTTGCCTGGATGCGTCTTACGGTATCGCGGACCTCATCGAGATGCACGCCCGGTTTGTGAATGTCTATCAATTCAGGGTCACCCGTCTCAATCCCTAACGAGAGCTGCAAAAAACC
>JAFDAP010000548.1 GCA_019313765.1 Deltaproteobacteria bacterium
AGATGTACCGCTTCTATGATGCACCGGCTGTCATAATAATTACTGCGGATGAGAGTCTTCTACTCACATTTGTATCATTGGACATAGGTTTATTAACCCAGACCATAGCTTTAGCCGCCCAGGAGTACGGTTTAGGCACTTGTGTTATGCGGGCAATAGTGGACTATCCGGCACAAGCCAGGGATGTCGTAAAAATTCCTTATTCCAAACAACCAATAATTGGTTTAGCCATAGGTTATCCGGATTGGGACGACCCTATCAACAAATTGAGGGCTGAAAGGGAATCCTTGGGCAAAATAATCACTTTGGTCGGAGATGCATGACAGTGAAGGCCTTTGAGAGTTGGCTCAGCCCTTGACATACTTTTGAAACGTTTCCCTACCGCTTTGCCGTCCGGGTTCAGCACTTTTTTTCAGGCACACAGGCAATATGCCGCCAAATAGTTTGGGCCATGAATTCAAAAACAGACAAATTGCGCAAAATATCAGTAGTCTATCAGTAGTCCTCGCAATAGCCCTGATTGGCCACATATTTATCCAGATTTCATACTCAGAAGCCTCCGACAATACTTACAGGAACGCGCAATACGGCTTCAACATTTCTTTTCCCGAGGGATGGGCGCTTTTTGAAAAGGATGGGGTTAAACCTGTGGTGGGGGCTAAGAATAAATCGGGTGACAGAATAACCGTGACCATAGACCCCCTGTCTGCCGAATATAAAGGGAGATACAAGGATATCACTAAGATTCCAGGCTATTCCGAATATAACAGAAATGTCATAACCAGGGTACTGCGTGGCTATATACTGGATGGCGGCGTGTCCCGGCTCAACAATAACACGGCAATATGGATCAAATTCGCTCTCGTTCGTAAATCAGGGGATAAAAAGACCTATGCCGTTGTGTACCAAATCCAGACACTGAAAAACGATCTCATATACACGATTACTGCAAAATTAGCCGGAAAAGCCAGGACAGCGGCCGTCAAGAGATTTTATAAGCTCTGGCCGGTTTTGGAAAAAGCCATATTTTCGTTTACCCTGACCCTCTCTCCCGGATGAGAGGGCACAACCCTGTTCCCAAAAAACTCAACGGCCCGTTAAACCATTACAGTCAATCAATACAGGTTCTCTCAATCCATCGATTGTTCCAATGGCCTCAAAACACTCTTCATCAGCACTGATCAGTTCAACTGTTACTCCCGGCGTGGTCAGGATAAAGTCCAGATCATCCATATTATCCGAATATCTATTATGGGTCTCAAAGTAGGCCTCCTCCGCCGCTCTCAAATTATTCAATTCGGATATGACAGAAGTCTGATATGCCCTGTCTCTATAGGTCATGAATTGGGGAATCGCAATTGCCGCTAATATGCCGATTATCGCTATCATGAAGAAGAAGCCCGCGCATACCGCGATTATGATTACGGCTATTGGTCCCTTTGCCGTGTATTTTTCCTGGAGCCTTTCGTCACTTGTGCACGCATAGATTATGAATTCAACAAATGCAATGATACCCGGTATTAATGTCCAGAAGAAGAGGAAGTAAATAACACCCTGCACGTATTTTCCAAGATAGAATTTATGGACGCCAAGACCACCCAAGAAAAACGTAAGCAAAACTAAAGCTACTTTATTTACGCCCTGTTCCTGTCTCACAACCACTCTCCCTTCCGGGGGCAATGGAGGAGGTTTGACCTCCGGGACTTCAGGGGGTTTGCTTTCAATTATTTCCGGCTCAGGACCTTCTTCCGGTTCTATAAAACATATGGCCCCGGCCCTCTCAAATGCTTTTTTTGCCTTTTCACAGGCTTCGAGATCCGCGCCCTTTTTAATTACCTTCCGCTTCCCCGAAAACAGTCTGTCTATTTTTGCGATATCGGTCTTAAAGATTGCCGCAAGTTTTTGCTTTACATCGTCAATTTGCACACCAGCAGCCACGTCCCCTTTAAAGATCACACTATATTTTTTATCGCTCATACCATGCCCCCTGACATCTTCGGATTTCTATAACAGGCCAAATTTAATTTAGCGTTATCAGGCAGACTCTGTCAAGATTAATTGTTTTTCGTTGGATCAACCTCAAACATATGCAGTCAATGTTTTTTTAGCGTAATCACATATCCCTGGCTGCATATTGAAAAGAAGCCTCAAGTTCTGCGAGCTATTTTCCGATAACAATTCTAACGTTGGCCATAAACGGCCCTTAAATCCCTTTTCACACCCTCCCCGAGTACCCTGCATCCTTGGGGAGGGTTAGCCTAAAACCACAGAGTAAAGAATCCACGCCCGGAGGACGAGGCTTTGGTTATCCCCAGAAGGGATTTGTTTTGTTGGAATTTCATGGACTTATTGAAATTCCAAATATCAAATTCCAAATATCAAAAAAATGCCAATGACCAAAATTCGAAAATCCAAACAATGTCTTGTCCTGGAAGGTTTTGGTCATTGAATATTGGAGTTTGAGATTTATTTGGAATTTGGTGCTTGGAATTTGTATTTTTAGACACAAAACTCCAAAGCAGAGCCATTATCTCTGACCATGCCCA
>JAFDAP010000549.1 GCA_019313765.1 Deltaproteobacteria bacterium
AATACATTCAGAAAACGTGGCTTTTGCTTCAGCAACTGATATGCTTTTGATCATAATGCACCTCCCCCATAGATGACTATTATGACCATTATGACCAAAATGTCAAGAAATAACCGAATATGGGGCATAAGATAACAAGTTGGCAGGGGAATTTGAGTATGTTCGAATAACATTTCTCTATGTTTTCGTTGAACCTTAAAAGCTAAAGCCAACAAAAAACCCCTTTGCGGTATTGGCGTCTTGAGCGAAGCGGGCGGTAAATACTATTCTTTAACCGATTTTCCTTGACATCTTCATTCTTTTCAATATTATTGCACAGAATTACCCAGTACCCAGTACGCAAAGGTTCCCATGGAGCAACACCTCAAATACTGCCCTACCATCTCCTGACAGGAGCTATTTTTCCTGTTGGGAGCGAAAACCTTCATCACAAATCCATAGATTTCAACCTTCAAAACCATACACACGGAACGCTCTTAATCCGTCATTTTGTAAAATGGGAACAGGACCTTACAAGTTCACTGTTGGAAAAAGGGGGCGATCCGAGAGCCGTGAATTAAAATTGTATTTTGGACAAAGCAAGATACAGCAAACAACAGCAGACCTTCTTCAAGTGCAGCGAAAAGAACCGGGCAGAAGACTGGAAATGTATCCACTGCGGCGAAACCCTTGTCGGCCAATGTAATAAGGCAGATTTCAAGAGTGCAAAATCCCTGCATATGAAACCAAAAGACATCTTAATTTTGGTAAAGACTTATCCCGAGATAAGCAGAAAATATACGGAGACTGTGTGCTCGGCAGGGGTTCTTGCCGATACAAAAAAATTGGTAAGATTGTATCCTATTCGATACCGATATTTAACTGGGAAAGATAAGTTTTCCAAATACCAATGGATTAAATCTAGGCTTAGAAAGTCCCAATCAGACACAACCCGGAAAGCTACAAACTGGTTGGAGATTCTATTACACTTGGGGAGAAAATTGGAACATCAAGGAGTTGGCAAGAAAGAAAAAAATGGATTCTGAATAATCAGAACTTATTCAGATCTTTGGAAGAACTTCATCAGGCCCAGGAATCCAACAATATGTCACTCGGGCTCGTAAAACCCAAAAAGGTCATAAGGTTTTTTGTCGAAAAAAAATCAAAGCAGGAAATTAAGGAGGCAGAGGCAAAAAAGGATAGTATAATAAACCAGCTTCATATGTTTGAGAAAAAGAAGGATCTTGAGGTCCTGCCGGTGCGATTCATTTTGGAATTTATGTGCGATGATACAGATTGTTCAACACATAAACTCAGCATATTGGATTGGGAATTTGGACAACTCTACAGAAGGATTAAAAATACTCCCGATTGGGAAGAGAAAATGCACAATAAAGTGATGGAGATATGCAGTGATAAGAGAGATACCTATCTGATTCTGGGAAACATGGCGCGATGGCAGCATGTTTTTTGTATTCTTGGCTTTTTCTATCCTCCCAAAGTTCGTCAGTTCTCTCTTTTCTAACTATATCGGTTCAATATGCTTGATGTTTAAGCTGTTGCCGTCTCTCTTTTTCACTTCATCCGCAACAATTTTTCTGTGACATTTTTGGGGATCTTTTTCATAACAGAGGAGCGCGACTTTCTTTCCTTCATGAATCATGTGGCATATGTTATCAAGTTGCTCTGTCTTGCCACTGATGGATTTCCGACTCAACCGAAAAAAGGACTCATAGTCTCCTGATGCCTTTAGCTGATCCCTTCTGCTCTTTGGGACGCCCAATTCGCGATAGCTGAGATACTGGATATCTTGTTTGCTTAAAAAGTCACTCAGCCCGTTTTTGGAAAACCCTTTTTTTCGGCTCAGGGGGAGTTCACGGACATCGGCGACAACCTTAATATCAAAAGATTGCAGCCATTTCAAAAAGCCACCTTGACTTAATCCTTCATATCCTATTGTAAACAGTTGCATTTTTATATTTCCTTGTGGAGGTTTTTTGTATTTTAAATTTTTGTAATGGAATTGTAAATAGTTTTAATAGATAATTAAAAATGAAAAAGGGGCTAGCGTGAGTTTACTATAAAACCATATTTTTTCAAGGGGATTAAAACCGTAACCTATTGTTTTTTCAGGGGTTGCGGCTTTTTTTATCCGCAGATTTAGTGTATACACTGAT
>JAFDAP010000550.1 GCA_019313765.1 Deltaproteobacteria bacterium
TCCTTTCAAAAAATTGATTGCATACGCCTTCAAATACAGATATTTTAATAATTCAATGTTTTAATAAAACCTTTAGATAGGAATTTCCTTTTTTTAGAGAATCAAAACATGATGTTACAAACCTTTATTTTCGCCATTGCCGCCTATCTCTTTGGATCTATTCCCTTTGGCAAACTTATTGCCAGGAAAGTGGCCCACATAGACATCACACAAAAGGGCAGCGGAAATATCGGCGCCACAAATGTGGCACGGGAACTCAGTATCAAATGGGGCATCCTCACCCTTGTCCTTGATATGCTCAAGGGCTTTGTTCCCGTAGTTCTCTTTGCCTGTTTGGCCCCGAAAGCCGGAATCGGCCATGAAATTGGTCTTTCAGTTGTTGGGCTTAGTGCCCTTTCAGGCCACCAGTTCTCAATATTTCTGAAATTCCGGGGAGGAAAAGGCGTGGGAACGGCCCTGGGTATTTATCTGGCAATTTCCCCCTTGTCCTGTCTTGTGGCCCTCATGCTGTTTATTCTCATTGTCTATATATGGGATTTCGTATCTTTGGCCTCCATGATTTCGGCATTCTCCATGCCCCTCCTGTTCGCAATCTTCGGCAAGACCCCGCCATTGGTTATTGGCGCTCTGATTGCGGCCGCACTCATCTGCCTTAAACACAAGGAGAATATTCAAAGACTCCTCAAAGGAGATGAAAGGAAATGGAGCGAAAGGAATATTCAGGCCAATAATTCAAGTAGCCTGTCCAGCTCTTCATCTGAGTAAAAATAGACTACAATATGCCCTCCCTTTGCCCCCTTCTTGATGTCCACTTTTGTGCCAAGAGAACGTTTAAGGTCGTCTGCCAGTGACTGAAAATAATAATCGAGTTCAGGGTCTTTCTTTTTTGAAAGCCCGGGCGTCTTCTTTGTTTTGGCCAGGGTCTCGGCCTGGCGCACCGAAAGCCCCTTCTCTATTATTTTGTCCCTGAGAGCCTTTTGCGCTTCACGGGTCTTGAGCCCGGCCAATACTCGAGCATGACCCATATGAAGGCGGCCGTCAATCACGTCCTTCTGGATAAAGACAGGCAGCTTCAGAAGCCTTAACATGTTGGTCATTGAAGAGCGCTCCCTGCCTAACCTCTTGGCCAATGCGTCCTGTGTAACCCCGGTCTCCTCCAGTAACTTCCTGTAGGCAAGGGCTTCTTCAATCGGATTCAGATCCTTCCTGTGAATGTTTTCAATGAGTGCCAGTTCCAGAGATTCGGTGGGGGTGGCCTCCCGAACAACCACGGGGACACGCTCGAGGCCTGCTTTTTGTGCTGCCCGCCACCTTCGTTCTCCTGCGATAAGCTGGTACCCGGCCTCTGTCTTGCTGACCAGTAACGGCGTTATAATTCCCTTTTCCCGGACAGAGTTTACCATTTCACCCAGCTCGTCCGCGGAGAATGACTGTCTCGGCTGGTAAGGATTTGGTTCTATAGACTCTACAGGGCACTGGAAGAATCGGATTTCCGAATCTTCCAGTTCATGAGCGTCAGGGATGAGAGCCGACAGGCCTTTTCCAAGGGCCTTTCTCTTTGCCATTGCTTCCTATTTTCCTCCAATAAATTCCCTTGCTAAAGCTAAGTAACTCTGGGCTCCGCTGGAGCGTACATCATAAAGAAGGACGGGCCTTCCATAGCTCGGGGCCTCGCTTAAGCGCACATTGCGCGGAATAACCGTCTTGAAAACACTTCCCTTAAAGTGGGTTCGAACCTCATCCGCCACCTGTTGGGAAAGGTTGTTTCGTTTATCATACATGGTTAAAAGGATCCCGAAAAGCCTGAGCCCAGGGTTTAGCCCCCTTTTCACCGCCTTTATCGTCTCTAACAACTGGGACAGGCCCTCTAAGGCGTAATACTCGCATTGGAGCGGGACCAGGACCGAATCGGCAGCAGTCAGGGCATTCACCGTGAGGAATCCAAGCGACGGCGGACAGTCTATAAAAACATAGTCATATCTTTCTCTCAGCTTTGCAATGCCTTTCCGCAGCCGGAACTCTTTGTCCTTCATGGCGACCATCTCAACCTCTGCACCAATCAGAGCCCTGGTTGCACCGATCAGGTGTAACCGCGAGAGTGCTGTTTCGGTGATCACCTCATTATCTGACACATCCCCCAGCAACATGTC
>JAFDAP010000551.1 GCA_019313765.1 Deltaproteobacteria bacterium
CTATGAACCCACCTTTCAAGATCTGATCAAAAATACTGACTGGTCCAAGTACGGTGTAGGCAGAGATCCCCGCTGCACCCACTGCACGCTCCACTGCGGGTTTGAGCCAACCGCGGTCATGGACTCAGTAAAAAATCCCTTTAAGGCCCTGAGGACCCATTTCAAGGGCCAGGAATGAGGTAGGAGAGCAGGAGCTTTTCTTGTCTCAACGTTTTATTTCTCATTTGCAGATTGAAGGATGGCATGCAACAGGACATTTGCCCCGGCTTCGCAGTCTTCCCATTTTGTGTTTTCCACTTCAACATGGCTGCGCCCACCAATGCTGGGAACAAAGATCATGGCCGTCGGACAGATCCGGTTCATATAACTGGCATCATGCCCTGCGCCGCTGACCATATGAAGGCCGGAATATCCTAATTCTTCCGCAATATTGAGGATCCGGTGCACCAATTTCCTATCAAAAGGGGAATGTTCCACCCTCCAGGTTTCTTCTATTTTAATCGGGCAGCCTCTTCTCGTGGCGATTTCATCAAAATCCCTCCAGACCATCTCCCATGCTTTCAGGGCATGGTCGTCATCCCAGGAACGGATGTCTACTGTAAAGTGTACCCTGTCTGGGATGATATTTCTGGAATTTGGATAATTCTGAATCTCTCCGACGGTTGCAACCATGTTACCACCCATTCGCTGTGGTAGTTCATTTATCTTCAGGATCATTTCAGCCGCTGCGCACAAGGCATCGTGTCGCCCTGCCATTGGGGTCGGACCGACCTGATTGGCCTCCCCTTCCAGGTAAACATCATACCATTGTAAGGCAAAAATACCTTTGGGCGCACCGATCCTCTTTCCTTCTTTCTCAAGAACCGGTCCCTGTTCAATATGATATTCGTAATAGGCGTGGACCGGCCATTTCCCGGCAGGTAAAGATCCTTTGTACGAGATGCGGATCAATTCATCCTCAAATCTGTTGCCGTTAATATCGAGCCTGTCACAAGCCCAGCCCCTGTCAAGATTTCCGGTCCATACACCGGACCCTACCATTGCAGGGGCAAACCGAGAACCTTCCTCATTGGTCCAGTTGACAATGATAATCGGTCGCTCAGTCTCAATATTGTTTTCATGCAATGAGCGTAACGCCTCCAGGGTACCCATAACACCTAAAATTCCATCAAATCGCCCCCCTTTTGGCTGAGAATCCATATGAGACCCACTCATAACCGCAGAAAGGCTTTTATCCCTGCCCGGCCTGGTTCCGAAAATATTTCCCATGTCATCGATGATAATCCCCAGATCAAGCTCTTTCAGCCACATCACGAAAAGATCCCTTGCCCTTTTGTCTTCTTCTGAAAGTGCTAACCGTTGCACCCCCCCGCTCGGAGTTGCACCAATTTTCGCCATTTCTTCGAGAGAGCCCTGTAGCCGTTTTCCGTTAACTCTTAAGCTTTTAAGATCCATTTGTATAATATCCTATAACCGTTCACGGGTTCAAAGGTTGAGGGGTTCAAAGGTTGTATTCTCATTACCATGCACAATTTTGTAAGCATTTTGTACGCGAAAACCAACCGCTTCCACATCCCCACAAATCCGAATTATGGTACTTGCCAATGATGTGGCAAAGTCCACTTTTTTTTACGAGCATTTCGGGGTCCCAATTTCAGTCTTTTCTCTAACCTTGAACATTGAACACTGAACCTGTGAACCGTTACGATCCTTTCAAGGCAATAAATTTCGATGCATCCCTATTTCTTTTCCGGCCGCAGGAGTAATTGCTGCCCCGGACCAAAGCAGAGCCTGCGCACAATGAGCACTGCGAGAAGAGAGACGATGGCGGTGGAACCCACGAGCATAATCATAACAACGATCTGATAGCGTATTGCTAAAACCGGGTCGGCCCCTGCCAATATCTGACCGGTCATCATCCCCGGGATGAAAACAACTCCAGCCGCCATCATGGAATTTATTGAAGGGATCATCCCCGCCCTCATGGCAGTTCTCACCATATCCTGACTCGCCTCCTGGTAGTCGGCCCCTAAGCAGAGCATCATCTCTACCTCCTGACGCCCTTTCCTCAGTTCCCCTAACAGGCGATCCAAGGAAATGGCCATGGCGTTCATGGAGTTGCCGATGAGCATTCCGGCCAAGGGGATG
>JAFDAP010000021.1 GCA_019313765.1 Deltaproteobacteria bacterium
GCCGATAGCGATGGAGAAGGAGTTGAGGTTTGCTATTCGTGAGGGCGGAAGGACTGTTGGTGCCGGTGTCATCAGTGAAATTATCGAATAGGGGAGAAGCACATGATAACTAACCAGAAGATCCGGATCCGCTTGAAGGCTTATGATCATAAATTGTTAGATCAATCGACTATGGAGATTGTGGAGACGGCAAGGGAGACGGGGGCGGGAGTGGCAGGACCGATTCCGCTTCCTACAGTCATTAATAAATATTGTGTCCTGAGATCTCCTCATGTTAACAAGAAATCAAGAGAACAGTTTGAAATAAGAACCCATAAGCGTTTATTGGATATACTGGAACCTACCCAGCAGACTGTTGATGCACTTATGAAGCTTGACCTGGCTGCCGGGGTGGAGGTGGAGATCAAGTTATAAAATTGTTTCACAATTTTATTGAACGCGGCTTCGCCGCTTTTAAAATAAGGACATTCCTGTATAATAATCCGGTATCTGTCAGGACTATGATGATCGAGTTGGAGCTACTATTTTATGGTCAATAAGCTTTTTGGTAAAAAATTAGGCATGACAAGATATTTCCTTGATGAAGGGAAATCTGTTCCTGTGAGTGTTCTAAAGCTTGGGCCCTGCGTGGTGATTCAGAAAAAGACGAATAAGAAGGAAGGCTATAATGCAATCCAGGTGGGCTTTGGAACACAGAAGGAAGGCGGAGTGACCAAGCCCCTGTTGGGTCATTTTAAGTCTGCCGGTGAAGGCTGTTTTGCCCATCTGAGGGAAATTGAGGTCGAGGATTCGGATAGTTTTGAACTCGGCCAGGAAATCAAATCAGACATCTTTAATGTCGGCGATGTGGTTCATGTGAGCGGTATCAGCAAAGGTAGAGGATTCAGCGGCGTCATGAAGAGATGGGGGTTTTCCGGAGGGAGAAAGACCCATGGGTCCCGTTCACACAGAGTTCCCGGGTCAATCGGGTGCAGTGCGACACCGGGGCGGGTTCAAAAAGGGAAGAAATTGCCCGGCAGGATGGGATATCAGCGTGTCACAATAAAGAATCTTAAAGTCGTCGACGTAAGACCTGAAATGGATGTTGTACTGGTTAGGGGAGCCGTACCAGGAGGTCCCAACAGCCCGGTTGAGGTTTGCATAGTCTGATGTGGTGGACGATTATACAGGCTTTCAGATAATGGTTTTGGTCCCGCTGCCGGCGGGAATGAGGAATTTGAGTAAAGAGTACATGAATAGTACTTTGTCGAGGATTCCGACCGATTACGCAGACCAAAATTTTTATCAGGAAGCCTGTTGAACGGCAAGAGGCGAAATATGACAGCTTTACCTGTATACAATCTTAAAAATGAAAAAATCGCAGAAGTGGAACTTAGTGATGAAATATTCGATGTTCTGATAAAGAAGCATATACTTCATCAGGTTGTGATTAGCCAGCTTGCCAGCCACAGGTCCGGAACTGCTGCCGCGAAAGGCCGTTCAGAGGTGAAAGGTTCAGGGGCAAAACTCTGGCGGCAGAAAGGGACCGGCCGTGCAAGGGTCGGTTCAGCTTCTTCTCCCATAAGAAGGGGGGGAGGAGTTGCCTTCGGGCCGGCTCCGCATAAATATGTTAACAAGGTTCCAAAAAAGGTGAGAAAGGCCGCACTGCGAATGGCCTTAACAGATAAGGTGCAGTCCGACCAGCTGATTGTCCTTGATAATTTAGAGCTTCCGGAGATCAAGACAAAGGAATTTGTAGGGGTTATGAAGGGCTTTGATGTAAACAAGGCGCTGATCGTGACTCAGGATAAATCCGTAAACCTTGAAAAATCATCCAGGAATGTTCCATGGGTAAAGGTAATGCGATATCAAGGACTTAACGTCTATGACATTTTGAAGTATGATCACCTTTTCCTGGAACAATCGGCCATAGGAAAGATACAGGAGGCGCTGGTTTTATAGTGGACATTTTTCAGGTCATCAAGGAGCCGCATGTCACAGAAAAGTCGGGCCTTTTGAAAGAAGGGGTCAATCAGATATCCTTCAAGGTGCACAAACGGGCCAATAAAATAGAAGTAAAGCAGGCCGTCGAGGCCCTTTTTAAGACAAAGGTCTTGGACGTGAAGACCATGAACATGCGGGGAAAGAGCCGCAGGATGGGAAAAAGCTTTGGCAAAAGACCCGACTGGAAAAAGGCAATTGTGAAGCTTGCGCCGGGTGAAAATATTGAAATATTTGAGGGAATGTAGGATATAGAAATTGCAAATATAATAGCTCAATAAGTAGCGGTTTTATTGGAAAGCGAATCGAATAATGGGAATCAAGACTAATAAGCCAACTTCACCGGGAAGAAGATTTCAGAGCTGCTCAACGTTTGAAGAAATAACGCGAAAAAGGCCGGAAAAAAGTCTTCTGAGGCCCATAAGAAAGACCGGTGGCAGGAACTCCCTGGGCCGTATGACTGTGCGGCACAGGTGCAGTGGCCATAAACGCATGTATCGACTAATTGATTTTAAAAGGGACAAGGATGGTGTCCCTGCGAGGGTGGCTTCTATTGAATATGACCCGAACCGTTCCGCAAATATCGCCCTTTTGAATTATGTAGATGGTGAAAAGAGGTATATCCTGGCTCCAAAGAATCTTAAGGTGGGAGACCGGATATTGTCTGGAAAAGGTGCGGAAATCAGAACCGGAAATACGGTTCCTTTAAGGGAGATCCCCTTGGGAACACATGTTCACAACATTGAACTGAATATTGGGCATGGTGGACAGTTGGCCAGGAGTGCGGGAAATTACGCTCAATTAATGGCCAAAGAAGGAAAGTACGCTCAGATTAAACTTCCATCCGGCGAAGTAAGAATGGTCCTTCAGGACTGCAAGGCCACTATTGGTCAGATCGGAAACCTGGATCACGAAAATATATCCATCGGCAAAGCCGGCCGAAATCGTTGGTTGGGGAAAAGGCCGCATGTAAGAGGGGTTGCCATGAACCCGGTTGATCACCCGCACGGTGGAGGAGAGGGGAAGTCCTCTGGTGGACGTCATCCCGTGACGCCCTGGGGTGTCCCGACCAAGGGTTACAAAACCAGGGTCAAAAAGGCGAGCGACAGACTCATTGTGAAGAGACGAAACAAGTAGTTGTGAACTCGCGAAGCGATTTTATTACTTGAAACAGGAGGAAATGCGTTGCCAAGATCACTGAAAAAGGGACCGTTTGTTGATGGGCATTTATTGAAGAAAGTAGAGCAAACGGCAGAGACAGTGAGCAGAAAGATTATCCGGACCTGGTCCCGCAGATCAACCATCCTTCCTGAATTTGTCGGCCTGACATTCGCGGTCCACAACGGGAGAAAATTTCTGCCCGTATTTGTGACCGAGGACATGGTGGGACATAAACTTGGTGAATTTGCCCCTACCCGGACCTTTTACGGGCATGCCGGAGACAAAAAAACTAGATTGAAAGGCAAGAAAAAATAATCCAAGCTCTCAGCTTTCAGCAAAAACAACCGGGGATACTCTTGGTAGAGTTTATTTTCTTTTTTTGCTGACAGCTGATCGCTTAATCTGAGCTGAAGAGTTAATATGGAAACTAGCGCAGTCACAAAATTTGTCAGGATTTCACCTCGGAAGATTCGCTTGATCATGGATCAAGTCCGGGGAAAGAGGGTTGAGGAGGCATTAAACATGCTATCCTTTGCGCCCCAGAAAGGGGCTCGGATTTTGAAAAAATTAATCAATTCGGCAGTTGCCAATGCCGAGCAAAATTCAGGGGTGGATGTAGATGCCCTTTTTGTCAAAAGGGTGTATGCAGACGGAGGTCCAACCTTGAAAAGGTTCAGACCAAGGGCCCAGGGACGTGCTACAAGAATAAGAAAAAGAAGCAGTCATCTGACTGTTGTTCTGGATGAGGCGTAACCCGGAATATGGAACGTTTTTCGGCCTACCAAAGCATTTGCAATCTGACCACACTGGAGGTGCATATTGGGACAAAAAGTTCATCCGATCGGATTTAGATTAGGAATCAATCGGAATTGGGATTCGAGATGGTTTGCGGGAAAGGAATACAGTGTTTTTGTCATAGAAGACTATCAAATCAGGAAATTTTTAAAAAAGAGACTTTTCCAGGCCGGTGTGGCGAGAATTGAGATTGAAAGGGCTGCTAATAAAGTACGAATTCGGATACATACAGCGAGACCGGGTATTGTAATTGGGAAAAAGGGTATTGAGATTGAAAAACTAAAGAAAGACCTGGAAAAAGAGGTCAACCGGGAAGTTATCATTGATATTCAAGAGGTGAGAAAAGCTGAGGTTGAAGCTCAACTTGTTGCTGAGAACGTGGCTTTACAATTGGTTCGAAGGATTGCTTTCAGGCGGGCGATGAAAAAGAGCGTAAGCACGGCCTTGAGGTTTGGCGCGCAGGGCATTAAGATTGCGTGCAGCGGCAGACTGGGTGGGGCTGAAATGGCTCGTCGGGAATGGTATCGAGAAGGGAGAGTCCCACTCCACACCATTAGAGCTGATATAGATTATGGATTTGCGGAGGCGTTCACGACGTACGGAGTGATTGGGGTTAAAGTGATTATTTTCAAGGGTGAAATTTTGCCCGAAAAAAACAAAAACGAATAGGACTCGTTTATGCTAAGCCCAAAAAAAGTCAAGTATCGTAAAAAACAAAAGGGTCGCACAAAAGGAAAGGCATTTCGAGGTAGTAGCCTGGAATTTGGCGATTATGGATTACAGGCCCTGGAATGCGGTCATATGTCTGCCCAGCAAATAGAGGCGGCCCGGATAGCTGTAACAAGACACGTAAAGAGAGGGGGAAAGATCTGGATTAGGGTCTTTCCGGACAAACCTGTTGGCAAAAAGCCTGCTGAAACAAGGATGGGAAAGGGAAAAGGCGCTCCTGACGGATGGGTGGCTGTGATAAAGCCCGGAAGAATCCTGTACGAAATAGAGGGCGTAGAAAAGAATGTGGCGGGGGAGGCCTTTCGTTTGGCCGGCCATAAACTGCCATTTGCAACACGATTTGTAACTAGGAGATCATAGGCTGATGAAGGCAAAGCAATTGAGAGAGCTGGCTGAAGAAGAGCTCATGGAAAAGGAAAAGGGAAAGGCTCAGGAGTTGTTTAACCTGAGATTCCAGAAGGCCACGGGACAATTAGGAAACACGGCTATGATTCCCAAAACAAAAAGAGATCTGGCACGTGTGAAAACTGTGCTCAGAGAATTGAAATCTTAAGGGCAAGCAAATGGTATGAGGTGGTGATGGCAGAGCGCGGATTGCGAAAAAAATTGACAGGGACCGTTCTTAAAAACGGGATGGATAAAACGGCTTTGGTTTTGGTGGAACGGTTAACCAAACATCGTACCTATAACAAGTATCTCAAGAGACGTAAAAAATATATGGCCCATGATCCTCAGAACAGGTGCCAGATCGGGGACAAGGTGCGAATCATTGAAAGCCGGCCTATCAGCAAGAGAAAAAGATGGCAGATTTTCGATATTATTCAGAAAAATAAAGCCGAAGCCTGAGTAGGGCCCATTTATAAATGAAAACAGGACACTATGAGACCTTTGAAAAATGTTTAATTTTGTTCAAGGTCAAGTCGAAGATCCCGGACTTTGAGCGGGAGAAGACGAAAATTTTAACCACAGGAATACATTGAGTATTTCGAGGATTAAAATTTGAGCCTGACGCAGAGATTGGGCAAAAGTGGACGTTTTGCAAAGGTCTCACTATATAGTGTCCGTCCGAATATGATATCTTTTCTTCACAACTCCCTGTAGCTCGGGATTGAATCTGAAACGGCACTGTGCCTTTTTATGTTTGAACTTAGGGGCTTTGCCCCAATTGGAATATTGGAAGGATGGAATACTGGAATAATGGGTTTAAAGGAACAAAAAAGATCAAATTTGATTTTTTCCGCTTTTATCACCCGCTATTCCATCATTCCACCATTCCATTATTCCATGAATAGGGTAACAACTCAAAGCCTCAGAAAGCACTTTTAACTTCAACAGGTTGTAGAAATTCCGAGACGTTTAGCGTCTGTCAGGAAATAGGAATAATTCATTGGAGCTTTTGAGATGATACAGGCTCAAACGAAATTAAGAGTAGCGGATAATTCCGGGGCGAAATTGATCTCATGCATAAAAGTATTAGGCGGATCCAAGAGGAGATACGCCAGTGTGGGAGATATCATTGTTGTAACAGTGAAAGAGGCAATGCCTAATTCCAAGGTCAAAAAGGGTGATGTTGTTCGAGCCGTAATTGTCAGGACGGCAAAAGAGATCTGTAGACCGGATGGGTCCTATATTAAATTTGATGATAACTCAGCCGTTTTGATTAACCAGCAAAGGGAGCCTATCGGGACAAGGATTTTTGGGCCGGTGGCAAGGGAATTAAGGGCCAAAAACTTTATGAAAATTATTTCGTTGGCCCCGGAGGTGCTTTGATGGCATTTAAGGCAATGACAGCACGGAAAAAATATCCCAAGATCAAAAAAGATGACAAAATTATTGTAATTGTTGGGAAAGAGAGAGGCAAGATCGGCACGGTTTTGAAGGTTGACGCCGAGAAAGGGCGCGTAATTGTAGAAAAAGTGAATATGGTTAAGAAACATGCGAGACCAAGCGCGCAGACTGCCCAGGGAGGAATTATAGAAAAGGAAGCGTCTCTGAATATTTCCAATGTAATGATTGTTTGTAATAAATGCACTGAGCCTACGAGAATTGGCAATCGCACACTCGAGGATGGCTCAAAGGTCCGTGTTTGCAAAAAATGCGGCGAACCCATGGATGAGTGAGGGAATTGGCAATTTGTGGATAGATGCTTAAGAAAATGGAACCCTGGTCGATTGTTTCCCGTTGGTGCCGTTATGATGGGAACAACAGTGTGTTGAGGAGGTTAGGTTGTCTCGGTTCAAAGATAAATACCGTGAAGAAGTAGTACCCGCTATGATTAAGGAGTTCGGGTATACGAGTATTATGGCTGTCCCGCGGATAAAAGCGGTTGTCTTAAATATGGGCGTGGGAGAAGCTATACAAAATATCAAAGTCCTTGACTCCAGCGTAGAGGAACTTTCTCTGATAGCGGGTCAAAGGGCGGTTGTGACTAAAGCCAAAAGGTCCATAGCCGGATTCAAACTTCGTGAAGGGATGCCTATCGGGTGTATGGTGACGTTACGACGTGGCAGGATGTTTGATTTTCTGGATAAGCTTTTCAATGTGGCCCTTGCCCGGGTGAGGGACTTTAGAGGGCTCTCGGACAAAATTTTTGACGGTCGGGCCAACTGCACTATAGGAATTAAGGAACATATTATTTTCGCCGAGATTGACTATGACAAGTTAGACAAGGTGAAAGGACTGAATATTTCCATCGTGACAACGGCAAAAACTGATGCAGAAGGTCTGTTTTTATTAAGGCATTTGGGAATGCCTTTTCGGAATTAAGAGGGGGTTATTTTGGCAAGAAAGTCTCTTATTGTTAAGGCCCGGCGGAAGCAGAAATTTTCAACCCGTCAATATAACAGATGCCCTATTTGTGGGCGGAGCAGGGCTTTTATAAGGAAATTTGGAATTTGCCGTATTTGTTTCAGGATGTTGGCCTCGAAAGGTGCGATCCCCGGCGTGGTCAAGTCAAGTTGGTAAAGAGAAGTAAGCGGTAGGGAGTATGCAGTAAGCAGTGTTTAAGCCGCTTGGTATCCGATGCCTACTGCCTACTGTTTACTATTTAAATGCCCATTACAAAGTAACATGGAGCAGAACAAATGACGATGACTGATCCGATTGCCGATATGTTGACAAGAATCAGGAATGCCTTTCGGGCTTCGCACGACCTGGTGGATATTCCCAGCTCGAAATTGAAGATCAATTTAGCCAAGGTCCTAAAATCCGAAGGTTATATCAAAAATTTTAAGATTATTTCCGATGGTCGGCACAGGCATATAAGAATATTTTTGAAGTATGATGAAGAAGGGATTTCCGTGATTGGCGGCCTTACGAGGGTAAGCAAGCCAAGCTGCCGGGTCTATAAAGGATATGACGAGATTCCGAAAGTGTTAAACGGATATGGAATCAATGTCGTCTCCACATCAAAAGGCCTTATGGCAGATTCACAGGCCAGAAAAATTCGGTCTGGCGGAGAGATACTCTGTTTAGTGTGGTAAGTGGTTTTTGCGATTTTATGGAGGTTTTTCATGTCACGTATAGGCAAAAAGCCTATTTTGATACCAAAAAATGTTGAGATCAAACTTGAAGGAGATCTCCTTAAAGTAAAGGGACCAAAGGGCGAACTCAGTCGAAAGATCCATCCCAAGGTTCAGGTGGAGATGGATGGTGACAATGTCATTGTCTCGGTTGCCGATGAAACAAGAGAGTGTGCATCTCTCCACGGTCTTTTCAGGGTTTTGATTGATAACATGGTGACCGGGGTCACAAAAGGTTTTGAAAGGGTACTTGAGATTGTCGGCGTAGGATATCGGGCCGAGTTGAAGGGCAGGACAGCCGTTTTTAACTTAGGATATTCACATCCCATAGACTTTGAGCTGCCTGACGGGATAGACGCCAAGATAGAAAAGACGAAAGTCACTTTGCATGGAATGGACAAGGAACTTTTAGGCAAGACCGCTGCAAAGATCCGGGGCTTTAGAAAACCAGAGCCATACAAGGGCAAAGGAATAAAATATGCTGGTGAGATGATCCGGAGGAAGGCGGGTAAAGCAGGTGCAACAACATAAGATAGAGAAATTTATTTTGACAAAGAGGTTGCTGGTATGGGTGCCGTTAGCAGAGCGGAAGCAAGGTTAAGAAGAAAGAAAAGGGTGAGGAAAAAGGTTCGCGGTACCCCTGAAAAACCCCGTTTATGTGTTTTCAGGAGTTCCAGGCATATTTATACCCAGATCATAGACGATTCTGCCGGGAGAACTTTGGCATCAGTGTCTTCATTGTCAGAGGATCTTGGCCCAAAGATTGGAAAAAATGGCGGTAACAAGGAAGGGGCTGCAATGGTTGGTGCCGCCATGGCTGAACGTGCGCTTGAATTGGGGATCAAGAAGGTTGTCTTTGATCGCAACGGTTTTTTATATCATGGTCGCGTAAAGGCCCTTTCTGCGGCCGCACGTGAGCATGGACTGGTGTTCTGAAACTGATAGATAGAGGTTATAACTCGAAACTCGCCCTCCAGCGGCGAAGTGAAAAAAAATGGGAGAGATCCATTGTTTAAGGAAGCGGATGAAGATCAGTTAATCGAGAAGGTGGTTCACATCAACCGGGTGGCAAAAGTCGTTAAAGGAGGCCGGCGATTCAGCTTCAGCGCCATTGTTATCGTTGGAGACGGTAAAGGTACGGTCGGAAGTGGGCTTGGAAAGGCAAACCAGGTCCCTGACGCTATCAGGAAAGGTGTTGATAAGGCAAAAAGGGACATGGGAAAGGTACCTCTTTATAACACGACCATTCCGCATGAGGTGATCGGGCAGTCGGGTGCCGGTCGTGTCCTTCTTAAACCTGCCGGACCCGGTACCGGCTTGATTGCAGGGGGAGCTGTTCGGGCAGTTTTGGAGGCGGCCGGAGTCCAGAACATACTTACAAAGTGCCTGGGTTCACACAATCCCCACAATATTGTAAGGGCGACTATGAGCGGTCTGCGCTCATTACGGACTCCCGAAGAATTTGCCCGCCGCAGGGGCAAGACCGTTGAAGAACTGCTTACTTGATTGTACGGATTTTTATTGGAGCCGCATAGACACATTTTATAAAATCGAGGAAGCGGTTTTATAACTTGAAAGGTTTTATAGATTTAGCTATGGCTGAGACAATTAAGGTAACTCTTGTTAAGAGCGGAATAGGCAAGAACAAAAAGATTCGCCAGACCTTGAGGGGCCTGGGCCTTACAAAGCTGAACAAGACAATGGAGTTAAAGAATACGCCGGCCATAAGGGGAATGATCCGGAAGGTTTCATTTCTTGTTAGAATTGGCTGAGGTTTTATGGGGATATGGCGATGAAAATTCATGAGCTTTCGCCCGCTGATGGTTCCAGAAAGACAAGGAAGAGGGTCGGAAGGGGACCTGGTTCAGGGCACGGGAAGACATCCTGTCGAGGGCATAAAGGGCAGAAGTCACGTTCCGGAGGAGGCCCGCGTCCCGGCTTTGAGGGAGGTCAGATGCCTCTGCAAAGGCGTTTGCCCAAGCGTGGTTTTACGAACATATTCAAGAAACGTTATAACATTATCAACATCAGGGATCTAAACCGATTTGAGCCAAACGCCAGCCTTGATACAGAGGCACTTAAGAAGGCCGGTCTGGTCAAGAAACTGGAAGATGGTATCAAGCTCCTGGGTAATGGAGAGGTTGCTTTCCCGGTTTTTATCAAAGTTCACAGGGTGAGCAACAGCGCTAAGGAAAAAATTGAGTCCCTTGGCGGTACGGTTGAGATTATATGATTTAAGAAGCGAGGCAGAGCTAAATTTATGATTGGCGGCTTTCAAAATATTCCCAAAATACCGGAACTGAAAAAGAAGATACTCTTTACTCTTCTTATGCTTGCCGTTTACCGGCTCGGATGTCACATCCCAACTCCAGGTATAGACAGTGCAGCTCTTTCTGCCTTTTTTAGCTCCAAACAGGGGACGCTTTTTGGTCTTTTTGACATGTTTTCAGGTGGTGCGCTGAGCCAGATGTCGGTAATGGCACTCGGTATAATGCCGTATATCAGTGCATCCATTATTTTACAACTTTTAACGGTCGTAATTCCGTATCTTGAAAAACTGAAAAAGGAGGGTGAGCAAGGGCGCAAGAAGATCACCCAGTATACCCGTTACGGCACGGTCATTTTGAGTATTGTCCAGGGGTTTGGTATTGCAGTCGGTCTTGAAAACATGTCCAGCCCTGGCGGGGCCATGATTGTCCCCTTCGGAGGCTGGGGCTTCAGGCTTCTTACGGTGATTACCCTGACTGCCGGTACGGCCTTCTTGATGTGGTTAGGTGAACAGATCACTGAGAGAGGAATTGGTAACGGGATTTCACTCATCATTTTTGCCGGTATCGTGGCCCAGTTTCCTTTGGGAGTGGCTAACTCATTCAGGCTGATGGGGACAGGTGAGGTAACCCCGTTTTTTATGGCCCTGATAGTTGCCCTTATGATAGCGGTCATCGGCGCGATTGTTTTCGTTGAACG
>JAFDAP010000552.1 GCA_019313765.1 Deltaproteobacteria bacterium
ATTCTGTTTTAAGCAAAAAACAAGGTTAAACCTCACTCTATGTTTAATTATTAATTCCTGAACCTGTCAGGAACAGGTTTTTGTGAACGGAAAATTGAGATCAAACGTAAAGTACAGGGCTATTACACACAAATCCTGAGCGAATTCTTTGTTGCAGAGGAGATATGAAGAAAACAGCAAAGCGATTAACCTTGAACTGTGAACCGTGAACCTGACAACCTGAGTTACTATTCTATTTCACTTTACTGCCCGGGACGGTCTTTACATCCGGCCCTAAAATATGCACGCCGGATTCGTCTTCCGCGGCTAAGACCATGCCGTGTGATTCCACGCCCATGAGCTTGACCGGTTCCAGGTTGGTCACCAGGACCACCTGTTTTTCCAAAAGATCCTCTTCCGTGTAATGGCCCACCAGGCCTGCCACAACAGTGCGTTCTTCACCAATATCCACGGTCAACTTGATCAATTTCTTAGATCCGGGAATGGCCTCTGCTTTTATAATGGTTCCGATCCTGAGATCCATTTTTTGAAATTCGTCAAAGGAAATCAAAGGCATCTCTTTTTCAGGCACTTTTTCTTCCTCCTTCTTAGCCGGGCCTTCCTGTTTCTTGGTTTCAATGCGGGGGAACAGGGCCGGCGCCTTTTTCATGGCCTTTACCGGCCTTTCCTTTCCCCATACCCGCAGGTCTTCAAGTACAAAATCCCTGCCTTTTTTTGAAAGGCCCAATTGGTCCTGAATCTTTTCAGCGGATTCCGGCATAAAAGGCCATATCAGCGCGGCAACGGTCTTGAGCGGTTCAATAATATGAAACATGACCGTTCCGAGCCTTTCAATATCCGATTTGGCCAGCACCCAGGGTTCCATGCTGTCTATATATTTGTTGAGCTTACTGATCACTTCCCATATGGCCATGAGGGCCTTGTGAAAGCCCAGTTGCTTCATCAATGATTCATATCTGTCAACGAGTTCAATAGTCGCGATCCTCAGTTCCTCATCCGCCGCGTCTGAGGGACCCGGCTCGGGCAGCTCTCCCTTGAAATACTTGTGAACCATCGTCAGGCTTCTGCTGACCAGGTTTCCAAGATCATTTGCCAGGTCCGCGTTTATTCTCGTCACCAGGCCCTCTTCGCTGAACTCGGAATCAAGCCCGAAGACCATGTCGCGCATCAAAAAATATCTGAACGCGTCAAGGCCGTAGATGTCAACCAGCTCCAGGGGTCTAACCACATTGCCGATGCTTTTGGACATCTTTCCCTCGTTCACGTTCCAGTATCCATGGACATTGAGATGCTGATAAGGTTCAATGCCCGCCGACTTGAGCATGCAGGGCCAGTAGATCCCATGGGGCTTCAGGATATCTTTGGCGATTATGTGCTGGGCAGAGGGCCAGAAGCGTTTGAATCCCCCGCCATCCGGATAGCCCATGGCTGAAACATAGTTAATAAGGGCATCAAACCAGACATAAGTAACGAAGTTTTCATCAAAAGGAAGCGTGATTCCCCATTTGAGGCGCGACTTCGGCCTGGAAATACACAGGTCTTCCAGAGGCTCCTTTAGAAAGGAGAGCACTTCGTTTTTGTATCTTTCAGGCCTTATAAAACCCGGGTTTTGACGGATATGATCAATAAGCCAGCCCTGGTATTTGCTCATTCGGAAAAAATAGTTGGACTCTTTGATAACCTCGGGCTCGGTCTGGTGATCCGGGCACTTGCCGTCCACCAGTTCCCGTTCCGTATAAAACCGTTCGCAACCAAAGCAATAGAGACCTTCATACTCACTGAAGTAGATATCATCATTCTCATTGACCCGGTTCAGGATGAACCTGACCGTGTCCTGATGTCGGGGATCCGTGGTGCGGATAAAATAATCATTGGAGATATTCAATTTGGGCCAGAGGGTTCTGAAAAGGCCGCTTATCCTGTCAACATACTCCTTTGGCGTCTGTCCGAATTTTTCGGCCGCGGAAACGATCTTGTCTCCATGTTCATCCGTCCCGGTAAGGAAAAATGTCTCAAAACCTGCAAGCGAATAAAACCGGGTCAATACGTCCGCCACAATGGTAGAATAGGCATGACCGATGTGGGGTTCGGCATTCACATAATATATGGGCGTTGTTACGTAGAATTGACTGTTCAATTTC
>JAFDAP010000553.1 GCA_019313765.1 Deltaproteobacteria bacterium
AAACTATCTGCTGAAAAGGCATCAATTGCAGAACACAAAAACCCCGGCCCAGGTTCTGCTGGAGCTTTCTGCCTCTTGGGAGGACGACAGGTCACCAGAGCAAATTGTTAGGGATCTGAAAAACGGCCGCAAAGACTCCCAAAAACTTGCAAAGGGTTTTTAATGTATCTACTCGATACCGACACAATCATTTATAACCTTAAAGGAAACAATGCAATAACAAGGAATCTTCAACATCATTTTGAAGATCCAATGAAGATCTGTGTCATCACTTTGATGGAATTATATTTTGGCGCCTATAAATCTGAAAAGGTTGCCGGAAATCTTGCAAAGGTAAGAACAATAGAAAATTATTTTGATATTATTTCAACTGGTAAAGAATGCGCGGAAATATTTGGCATGCTTAAATCGTCGTTGGAGAAATCTGGCACTCCTTTGGACGACTTTGATTTGATCATCGCCTCCTGCGCTCTATCACAAAATTTGATTCTCGTTACAAATAATATCAAACACTTTAGCAGAATTGAAGGCTTGAAGCTCGCTAACTGGACTGTTTATCCCGAATAGCCGCCACAGCAGAGTAAAAAATCAAAGCCACGTTATATCCTAAAGGTTACTATTCAGGTGTCTCTTTTTTAGACAGGATAACAGGATAAACAGGAATCTATGTTAAGTGACAAACAAGACGTTATTGTAATAATCAAGTTAATCCTGTTATCCTGTCTAATAAATACCAGTGTAGTTGCTCTTAAAGAAGAGAAAAGGAGGGAGTTATGACTGATGCGTTGGTAATAATTGATATGCAAAACGACTATTTTAGCGGCGGCAATATGGAGCTTTCCGGAATTGACGTAGCCGCGGAAAACGCAAAGAAGCTTCTCCTGTTTTACCGCAAGAGGGCAAAACCGGTTTATCACATTCAGCACTTTTCCATCTATAAAGGAGCTGCCTTTTTTGTGCCAAATACTATAGGCGTAGAGATTAATTCACTATTAAATCCTTTGGAATCTGAAAAGATTATAAAAAAACATTTCCCAAATAGCTTCCGGGAAACGAATCTGCTGGAAGAACTGCAATCCGCAAATATCAACCACCTTACCATCTGCGGTGCTATGAGCCATTTCTGTGTTGATGCAACCACTCGGTCGGCTTTTGACTTGGGCTTTAGGTGTACACTCGTAACCGATGCATGTGCTACACGGGATTTGACATTTGAGGGCACTAAAATTCCCGCGGATTTTGTCCATGGGGCTTTTATGGCGGCCCTATCTCCCGTGTATGCCCAGCTCAGGAAGACTGAGGAAATCATGATTGAAGAATAGACGATTTAGAGTTGGCAAAAATCAATATCCAATGAAAGGACGCGAACATGGGTATCTGGAATTTAGCTGCATTACAATTGGAAGAGTTCAGGCCTGGAATCATGAGCAAGGCAGAAATTGGAGAAAACTTGATCATGGTGTGTATGGAGATAGATCCGGGCAAGGAAGATACTGGACATGAACACCCATTTGATCAATGTGGTATTGTCTTAACAGGTCAAATAGAGATGTTCATAGGCAACGAACGTAATACTCTCAACTCGAATGAATCCTATTTTATACCTGCCGGTGTACGTCATGGGTGGAGGACCTTTAACGAACCAGTAAGGCTTCTGGATATTTCCGGAAAACACTGAGGAAATCTCAATTAAGACGTGATTATTTCAAATTCCGGCGGGTCCATCATATGTTTTTTTACCGAGCAGAGATCCATGGACCGGACAACCGCCTTCCGATACTTTTCATCAAACCCCTCTGGCAATCTCAAATCGATGGACATTTTTGGATACCTATTTTTATCTTCGTCCCAATCACATTCCATGCTCAATGACATTCCGTCTACGCTGATTTTGCGGCTCTGGCAAAAACTCAGCGCATAAATACCCGCACAGGTGGCAATCGATGCTAAGAACAACTGAAATGGTTCCGGCGCCGATTCATCACCCCCGTTCGCTACTGCCTGATCAGTATTGATTGTAAATTCTCCGATCTTTGCATCAATCTTCTTGCCATCAGGAAAGCTCACTTTAACAAGCGATCTTTTCATAACCACATATCCTTTCTTCCCTTAATTTATTGTCACATTTAAGCCGATGTTG
>JAFDAP010000554.1 GCA_019313765.1 Deltaproteobacteria bacterium
AGATCGTTTTCAATGTCCAGCAGGTTAGTTTTGTGGCCTTCCGCCTCTAAAACTGTAAAAATTGATTCAGCAAGAAAAAATTTAGTATGGGGGAGATGGCGGGTAGAAAAATTGAGAAGGATTTGGCGCCGTTTAGAAGGTGTACCATGCCTGATGTTTGCACCGCATAAAAATACAAACTTAACGTCCTCTATAGGTCGCCATATTTCATTTTTTGAAATAGCGGCACTGAAGCTTTGTAGCTCCTGCCAAACAGCACTTTTTTCAGACGATAAGATGTTATATAATTGCATAAAAACCTACTTTAAGCGCGGGGATGTCCGATCTCAAGAACATCCGGGGAGGATGTCCTTGAGATCGGACATCCCCTTAGAAAAGTAAAAATTCCAGGCGGAAATGTGACTCACATTCCGATGGGGGATTGCTCCCCCATATCTGCTAGGTTTAAACACAATAAACATCTATAAAATCAAAATTATGAAATTTCAATCCTTTTTATGATTTTTATTTCTCCCCAACCAGTTAGCATACAGTTTCGGGATAAATCCTATCTAAATTTGTTGCTTGACAAAAATTGGTTGAGGGTTTGCAGTTTCCTGACTGGATAACATGAAAAAAGGGGCGATATCCATAAAACTGGATAAACTGCTATGCAGAAAATTCCTTCACAAATTCTGCTGCTCTATGATGAGCTGTTGGTTAAGACGGCTGTGCCGGAACGAGCCCGTTTTCTTTACAAAAAGTGCTTGAGGTATTATTTGAATGAAAAGGGCCAAAACTACCTTTGCCCCATCTGTAAATTCTCTTTAAAAGATCCCATTTACACAGTTCTTAAGATTGATTAAGCCGCAAAAAGGCGCAAAAATCACAAAAAACAAAATTGGCATATAGTAAAATCAAGGGGTTATAAGAAAGAAAAATTCGATCTCAGACTTTTTACGAACGTATCAAGATTTAAAATTCCGGATTTTTGCTCCCAACAAGAAAAATAGCTCCTGTCAGGAGTTGGTAGGGCAGTATTTGAGGTGGTGCTCCATGGGGGCCTCTGGAAGAGGGGTTCAAGGTTCAAGGTTCAAAAGTTCAAGGTTTGTGCTTTGTAGGACTAACTACGTATTGGGATGATACTGACATTTATAGCGAAGTCAAGGGAAATCGGTTGAAGAATAGTACTCACCGCCCGCTTCGCTCAAGACGCTAAGAACGCAAAGGGGGCTTTTTGTTGGTGTAGTCCAGATCCTGGAGAAAAGATTCAGGCTCTGGACAGAACCAAGCCCTGACGGGCGAAAGCAAGGAAGGCGACGTAAGTGCAGAAAGTGCTTAGCGGGCGAGAAATTCCCTCTTGTGGCATCGATGGGTGATATGCCAGATGTAGCCGGGGATATAGTGTCTGTTCGCTCTCGGCATCACTTTGAACCGTTGCTTTGTCTTAGAAGGCCAATTTTGACCTAAAAATAGGACTTCTAAGGGTTAAAAGACCCCCTAATATGAAAGTTATACCTGTATTATCAATTACCTGGCTTGGTCCAAACCCTCTTTCTTGTTCTTGTGTTTCTTGTGTTCGCGGATGAAATAGTCCGCAATATGACGTTGGAATTTCTTTTCAGGGCCTTCAAACATAGTTTTACCGTGAATAATATCAGGGGTCTACTCTGGTACGAGAAACGTCTTATTCGGAAGTCTTCTTCCTCAGAGACATTGCTTTCCTACTGATTTCCTCAATACTCAGATCCTCATCCAACTCTTGACGCCATTTTGTGTAGTCAAATGGTTCCCTCTGGATAAGGGCGATAAATCGCTCAGCTTCAACGTCCCCAAGATGTTGTGTTAAAAGTTGAACTCCTTTTGTCTTTATCTCGGTGTCAGTTATCATGATATCACCTCTTTGACCAAACCAATTGGTGTGAGCCGAACCGAATATCTTCCTGTATTTTCAGCTTGGCCTCTGTCTCAAGTTTAATCCGCAGTTGCTTCTGGTCGTCAAAAGGACGGTTGAAACAGCAATTGTCAAGATATATCTTCATTCATTGCTGTCCGGTTAACTTTTGCTTGTAACGTATAACATGGTGATATAACTACTGATATAGCGCAAATAACATTTTGGGATAAAGAATTCCGGAAAAACATCTAAAAATGCC
>JAFDAP010000022.1 GCA_019313765.1 Deltaproteobacteria bacterium
CAGGATATCCTTTTTGAACGCTTTGACAGCCGGACCTTGGTGTTCGATTTGAATAAGAATCTGCCCTATGACCTGAACGAGATTGCCTCTTACATATTTATGAATACGGACGGCAAGACGGATCAGAAAGCCATTGCCGAAAAAATTTGCGAGGAATACAACGTGGAATTTTATCAGGCCTTTCACGACATTAAGGTCCTTCACGAAGATCTCCATCAGAAAGGGCTAATTGAACCGGTGGGAGAATGTTCGTGCGCCTGAAAGGAAAAATCTTTATACTTAACCCGGACATTGTTTTCAGGGAAGAAGAGGAAGGCGCATTTCTCTTTAATCCTGAAACCGAGGTGCTCCACGCTATTAATCTGGTAGGATCTTCCATATGCAGGCTTCTCGATGGCAAAATCGATCTGGATAACATCTACGAGGCCCTTTTAGAAAAATATGACGTTGACGTGGAGCCCGATCAATTAAAAAAGGATATGCAGCGTTTTCTTGACAGACTGGTGGCCCTGAACCTTATTACTGAAAAGGAATAGAATGGATCAGCTTATGTCTACGTCATTTGAAGACATAAATGTAGAACAAAAACCATACCTTCTGGGTGCGATCTATTTGAACATCACGGATCGGTGTAATCTGAAATGCCGGCATTGCTGGTTGTCCCCTGATACAATCCCTGCGGCAAAGCAGGGGGTAGACAGGCGCACGGGATACATAGCGGGATTATCCGTATCCGTTATGAGAGACGTAATCAACCAGGCCAGACCTCTTGGACTTCACACCATAAAAATCACCGGAGGGGAGCCCTTTTTGAGAAGCGATGTCCTGGATTTTGTCTCTCTTTTTCACGAGCAAGAACTAATTGTGGATATTGAGACCAACGGAACGCTGATAGACGAATTCACTGGCGAAAAACTGAAGCAATATCAGGTAAGGACGATAAGCGTGAGTCTTGATAGTGCAGATCACGAAAAACATGATCGTTTCCGTGGTATGGACGGGGCCTTTGCCATGGCAACCAGGGGTGTTAAGCATCTTCAACAACAAAACCTGAACACACAGATTATCATGTCTCTTCACAGGGGAAATGTTGAGGAGATAGATGACATTGCTTTGCTTGCTGTGGACCTTGGAGTGCAGTCCTTTAAGATCAACCCCATAATGCCCATAGGTCGCGGATACAAGATGAGACAGGAGGACCTCACGCTTTCGGTTGAAGAATTGATAGAGTTGTCTCGCAATATCAGGGAGCGCCTTCAGCCAAAAATAGGGATCCCGATCTATTATTGCCTTCCTATAGCATTTGAGCCTTTTACTAAGATTGTGGAAGAAAGCCAGGCCAAATGTCCTGTTCTGAACATTTTAGGTATTGTTGAGAACGGGGATATATCCTTTTGCGGGATTGAAAATGTTGAAAAGGATCTGGTTATGGGCAATATAAACAGGGATCGATTGGACACTATCTGGATGAATCACCCCCTTCTGAAAACCATGAGAGAATCCGTGCCATGGCAATTGGAGGGCATCTGCGGCAAATGCTTTTTTAAGAAGATATGTCTCGGGACCTGTCGTGCCTGTGCATATCATCTGGAAAAGAGCCTGACTGCGCCTTACTGGTTTTGCCAGGAGGCTTTTGATAAGGGGCTGTTCCCTGAGACAAGATATCTTCACCAATAACTATGATGAGACTAAACATTTCAAATCTTATTATCCACATGGATCTGTCAGGGCTCAAGCCGAAGCTTTGTCAGGAACTTGCTGAAATGTTTTCGCCCTTTATCAGCAATAACAGATACAGCCCACACGAAACACTGGATGTAGTGCCTTTGAAGACCCGTATAGGAAAACACCCCCATCCTGATTTAGTGGAATTTGTCAGGCAAAGCCTGAAAGTCCCATTATCTAAATTTCCGTTCACATCTGACCTGAAAAAGGAGACAGGCAAAACCCTAAAGAGAACGAAACGTTTCCTTGGCCATGCTGAACTTAAAGACCTTCTGAACGGCTCAAAATGCCCTGAGGAGATTGTGTTCTATCCTTTTAAGATGAGTTGTCTAATCCAAAAAAAGTCTTCGGCAAAATCCACCCTGTTTCTCAAGGCCGGATGCCGAACGAGGACAAAGTTGGCATCAATTTATGGGGCAGCCTATTTTACCGCTTGCACGGCCCTGCCTCTGCTTGCCGGGATCATGCTGCATGGTGTAGGTATCAAAAGAAAGGGAGCAGGCTGTCTGTTTTTAGGACTTTCAGGGGATGGAAAGACGACCTTGGCAGGACTCTCTGAGCCTGAACGGGTGATTTCTGATGATGCGGTTATTGTAGAGAAAAAAGGGTCGAGTTATTTTCTGATTCCTACCCCTTTTGATCAGCTATCATTTTCCGATCAAGATATAAGGAAATCTCCGTCAGGCAGGACAAAACTATCTATAGGTTTCTTTTTAGAAAAGGATACCGGGGTCTATCTGGAAAAGGTATCGCCTGTTGATTCCTGCTCTTTTATACTGAAAAACCATATTCATTTTTTTCGGTATTTTTCACCTGAAATAGTTGAAAGAGCTTTTTATTTGGTAACGGACCTGTGCCGACAGATCCCTTTTTACAGGCTCCATTTTAAAAAGGACCCATCCTTCTGGCCTTTGATAGAGGAGGAACTCTCAAAGATTCAAGAATGAAGGCAAAAAATTTCTTATTACAGGGAGGTCGATCATGGATGCGGGAAAAGAGCATAAGAAACGCCCATACGAACCACCAAAAATTTATGAACTGGAAGTGGACCTGACCCAGGCCATGGGACAGACCCAGTGCTCTGCCGGACGGGGAGCCTCAGGTGCATGCAGTCGGGGCAATCTGCCTGTAGGCAGCGGCTGTGGAGTAGGTGGTTCAGCAAGTGTGTTGTGCGGAAACGGCCAGCGGCCTGGAGCGACATGCAGTCGGGGAGCTAATCCAGGCATGTGATAAATAGATTTTACGGGAATTTTTTCTTTTAGGTCCCGCCTGTAGGGGTATGCTTTATAAAATCGCAGAACGGTCTTATATTTGATTGCCGAATAGTTTCGCAAATGTATGCTATCTCAAATAACAAAAGTTATGAAAGACTCATCCAGTTTCATTTCCAGGGCTTCAGCATGTATCCCTTTCTCAGACCTGGGGACCGGCTCATCATAAAAAGGGAACCCTATGGCCCGGCTAAACTTGGGGATATAGTGCTCTTTGAGGATAAGCAATCATCTCCGCTATGGGAACTGACAGCTCACAGGATTGTCCGGATAATCTCACACAACAAGTTTATTACAAAGGGCGATAATTTGCTCAAGCATGACTCAGGGATTAGGTCTTCTCGTGAGATTGTGGGGCAGGCCGTCATGCTTGTCCGGAAAAACCGTTTGATGCCTTTAACCAAGGGGCTGTATGGATGGGTAGGAAGATTAATGGCCCGCTATTCCAGAAGAAACATAACTCCGGGCATCATTATGTCACGAGTGAAACAGTTAGCAGGGCTCACTTAATGAGCACCATTGAACAACAAGTATTGGCTTTATCAGCCGAATTGAATCCGGATTCCCGCAAACAGCAACGGCTCAGGGACCTTACGTCCCATGATCTGGATACGGAACATCTGATCACCATGGCCGTAAAAGAGGGCCTGGTCTGTCTGCTCTATAAGAACCTGAAGCAATCAGGGGGCCTAAATCCCTTTTCTAAAGACCAGAGAAAACGGATTGAATTACTTTATCACCAAACCGCAGGTTTCAATCTCAGGCTCATTTACGATCTAAGAGAAGTCCTTCGCCGGCTCAATCAAAATAAAATACAGGTCGTTCTTCTTCAAGGGATTGTCCTGCTTCAGAAAGTCTATAAAGATGTTGGTCTGAGGCCCATGACGGACATTGATCTCTGGGTATTGGAAAGGAATTATCCCCGTCTGACAGATATCCTGGTGAGTTCCGGCTACCGGAAAGATCGCCTTTATCCCAATACCTATAGAAAGGGCGCAACCACCCTCGATCTTCACACCCACATTTTAGGAGGAGAGCGCATTAAAGCCCGCTCAATGCTTTTTACAAAAAGCCAGGACCACATATACGCGGATACACGGGTTATAAACTTTGAAGGCCATCAAGCCCTTTGCCTGAGCCCGTATGACCAGGTTTTATACTTAGGTCTTCATGCACTGAAGCATAATATAAACAGGCTGATGTGGCTGGTGGACATCAAGGGTCTGCTCTCCAACTGGAACAGATCTGACTGGAAAGCACTCATGGATCGGGCCAAAGAAATGGGTCAGGAAAAATCTCTTTCCTGTATCTTTTTTCTTCTCCGTCACCTTCTGGATTTTTATCCCCCCGAGGAGGTCCGGCAATTTTTGGAGAGGGACAGACTCGGTTTTCTGACAAAAAGGCTTTTAGAACAAAGGATAAAGAAGGATCTCCTTCCTGTCTGGGCACCCTTTTTTCTCTTTTCCCCTGGAAAAATAGGGCTTGGGAGCCTTACTTTCATTTTTGAAACCCTGTTTCCAAGGAAGGAGGTCCTGAGACAGGTATTTGCGGACTTTCCGGACCTAAAGGTATGGCAGCTTTACTGGATGAGGCTCGTGCAGCTTTTGGTAACGGCCAAAATGTCTCTTAAAAAATCTTGATTCCTGCTATCACGCATAGTGATTCACTTCCCACACTTCAGCCCTTCCTACCGGCTATCACCAGAACGGCACAGATAATTAAGACGAGCACTTACGGTGATTACAAAACTAATGTTGTTATCCACTCGTGATAGTAGCCCTTCAGGATGTTTTTCCAGACCAGCCGAATCCTGCTAACCATTATCATTATTTGCTGACTTACATTTAAATTTACAGTATAAGTTCACTTGTAAGTTTCAAGGCAGAGGGAACTCGTGTGTGGGAGTGGCTTTTAGCCACGATTTCGCGGCTGGCCTCCGGCCCCGCTTCCAGCCCCGCCTCCGGCTCGGAGAGAAAATGGCATAGTGTTTTATTGGCGAAACGCCTTTGACATGGAAGTTAAATATATTTGTAAAAATTCCGAGACGTATTAATTAACCAAATTTGGGGGGTTCAGTCAATTCAAATATTTTATTACCTTGAACCCTGAACCTGTACAAATGGAAAGATGGTTGACAAATAAAATCGTATAATTAAGAATGATAAAAAGCGTAACAGCGTGATATTAAAAACCCGGGGGAGAAAATTATGTATAAACCGATGGCCATATCCAGCTTGACTTTAGATCCTGTGACAAACAGCCCTATTGTCATTCTCAAGGAAATTGACGGTGATCAGACACTCCCCATCTGGATTGGGTTGCTGGAGGCTACGGCCATTGCCAGTGAAATGGAGGGCATAAAGTTTTCAAGGCCAATGACCCACGACCTGTTGAAAAATATGATGGATATGGTCAACATCAAAGTGATCAAAATCGAAGTCTGTGATCTAAAAAACAACACCTATTACGCCCTCATCCATTTCAAATATGGTGAAGAGGTAATGTCCATAGACGCCAGGCCGAGTGATGCCCTTGCCCTTTCCCTCAGAGCGAAGGTCCCTATCTTTGTGGCAGAAGAGGTGATCTTGCACTCCAGCCAGATAGATCTCAAACCCGAACCTGAGGATAAATCAGAAAAAGGAAAGAAATGGCAGGAGATATTGGAACGCCTGAATCCTGAAGATTTTGGGAAATACAAGATGTAAGAAAATCCCAGAACCAAACCGAAATGCCTGAAATTGCAAATTTTAGGCATTTTGACGTCAACCCGAGAGCCCACCCTATTTTCGCCCCGTTTCATCTTCCCCCTTTTCATAGTGAATTCAATATTGTATAAAATTTAAGAAAATGATTTTGTAAAAACATTTTCTTGAACACTATATAAGCGGTGGATGAACCAGGACCAAACTGAGTCCCATGAATGTAAAAAGAAAAAGACACGTTTTCAACCTTTTCGGGGCCGTTATTATCATTGTATGGCTGGTCATGATGGGGTTGCTTGTAAAAAAAGTCAACTTTAACTATGATGCCGATCAGTTTGATATACTTGCAGAAAAAAGATCATCCATAACTACCGCCGAACGTGAATGGATGGATATCTATCTCAAGGGAAAAAAGGTAGGATATTCCGTGAACCAGGTGAGCCCCCTTGAGGAAGACTATCTTATTCAGGAAGAAATCTTTCTGAAACTCAACCTCATGGGTCAGGCCAGCAGCATATATACGGTCAGCCGGTCGGTTGTGGACCATGCGTTTCTTTTAAAAAGCTTCAGATTCAAGATGATCTCAGGTGTTGTTACATATCAGATCTCAGGTAGAGTCAAAGGAAACCGGATGATCCTGGAAATAGGAGAGGGGACTGCCCGAAGAAAGGAGATTATCAAACTTTCCGCACCGCCCTTACTGGGTTCCGGAATGGCCCGGTTTTTTAAAGGCCGCAAGCTCGAAGTGGGCAGTTCTTTCCGGCTGCCTGTTTTTGATCCCTCCACCATGGCCCAAAAAGAAGCGGTTTTCAGGGTTATGGCTAAGGAATCGGTTGTTATCAAGCGCATGAGGCACAGCGCGTTCCGCTTAGAGACCGAGATGTGGGGCCAGCCCATGACCATGTGGCTGGATGAAAAAGGAGCGGTATTAAAGGAACATGGTTTTATGGGTTTTACGCTGGTAAAATCGAGTGCAGCCAATGCCCCGAGGGATATTGAGGGAGGTGGGGGCGAAGATTTCTATGAACTTGCTGCAATTAATGTCAAGGGTAAATTGAAGGACGCGGACAGACTGGCCTATCTCAAGCTCAAAGTAGAGGGCCTGGTTGAGGCCAATTTTGACACGGCGATTCTGGCTAAGGGAAGACAGACTTTCGGTTCCGGAATGATTGAAATTATACGGGAGAAAATGCCGTCAAAGGCCGTTTACGACCTTCCATATTCGGACGGGTCGGGCAGTATGAAGAAATTTCTCCGGCCCGGACTAAACATAGAGAGCGACGACAGCGCCGTCATGGAAAAGGCCCGTGAGATAGCGGGGAAGGTCAAAGACCCTGCGACAGTGGCGAGAAGGCTTATGGCCTGGGTATTTAGAAACGTGGAAAAGAGGCCTGTAGTAACTGTTCCGAGTGCGTTGGAGGTCTTGAAGACTAAGGTGGGGGATTGCAATGAGCACGCAGTGCTGCTCACGGCCCTGCTCAGGGCCGCCGGTATACCCGCACGGCTTTGTGTTGGGATTGTTTATTCCAGGGGAAGCTTTTTTTACCATGCCTGGACCGAAAGCTATTTAGGGGAGTGGATATCCATGGACGCTACCCTAAACCAGATGCCGGCGGACGTCACACACATCAAGCTGGTTCAGGGCGGATTGGACAGGCAGGTTGAGATCATCGGCCTGATCGGCAAACTGAAACTGAAGGTAATAGATTATCGATATGATTAAACTAATAAATTTAACAAAAGTGTACAGGGGTCTCAGGGCGGTTGACGGGATCAACCTGGAGATCGGAAAAGGTGTTATTTTCGGGTTCTTGGGGCCGAACGGCGCGGGCAAGACCACTACCATCAGGATGATGGCCGGTGTGCTCTCTCCAACTGAAGGGCAAATCATTATCAACGACATGGATCTCGCTAAGGACCCTTCGAATGTCAAGCAGTGCGTGGGCTTTATCCCGGACCGGCCGTTTGTGTATGAAAAGCTCGCCGGCACGGAGTTTCTCCATTTTGTTGCTGGTCTTTATCACCTGGATCAGAAAGCGGCATTGAACCATCGCATTTCGGAACTGTTGGAACTTTTCGAACTGGGCCAATGGGGTGAAGAGCTTATAGAAAGCTATTCCCACGGCATGAAGCAGCGGTTGGTGATGTGCGCGGCCCTTCTTCACGAGCCCGAGGTCCTTATTGTGGATGAGCCTATGGTTGGGCTGGACCCCAAAGGCGCAAGGCTTGTAAAGAATATATTTAAAGAGCAGGCCGGAAAGGGGACTACGATTTTCATGTCCACCCATTCCTTAGAGGTTGCCGAAGAGGTGTGCGAGGAAATCGCGATTATTCAGGCGGGCCGGATCATTGCCAAAGGGACTGCATCGGCCCTCAGGCGCCAGGCCGGTGTGGACGGGAACTTGGAGCAGATCTTCCTTAAACTGACCGAGGGAAAAGGGCTCGCACATGCAAGACCTCTATCTTCTCATTAAGCCCAGGTTTTTGGGCTTTAGAAACCAGATGGCCCGCTCGGACCGGAGGACAAGGAAAAGGGCCTTTGTCATGGGAGGGTTAGGGCTTGTTTTTTGCGTCGGCCTGTTTATCATCTCCTGCCGCGTCCTGATCCATTTTCAATCTGCCGAGGTCATCGGGGATCTTTTGGCCAGGCATCTCCTTTCCATGATTTTCCTGACGTTTTTCTCCCTTCTTATTTTCAGTCATATTATTACGGCCCTCTCAAATCTCTATATCTCAAAGGATTTGGAGCTCACGCACTCCACGCCTGCTTCGCTGGAAGAGGTCTTTGTATCCCGTGCCGTTTACACATTCATGGACAGCTCGTGGATGCTTATTATATTCGGGCTGCCCATTTTTATGGCCTATGCCTATGTTTATCGTGCCGGACCCGGTTTCTATTTTACGCTCCTTCATATGAGCCTGAGTTTGGCCATGATTGCCGCGGGCATCGGCATCTTAATAACCATGGTGCTTGTTTATGTGTTTCCCGCACACAGGACAAGAGACATTATAATGCTTTTGTCCGTAGTGATGTTAGTGGCCCTCTACTTTTTGTTCCGGTTTCTGCGGCCCGAGAGACTGGTCGATCCTGATGCGTATTTTACGATTATGCAATACATGAGCGCCCTGAAAATGCCTCAATCCCCTTACATCCCCACCCAATGGATAGCAGATTCTCTCTGGTTCAGTCTGACCGGGAAAGGCGGGGACGACTACCTGTTTTACGTTATGCTCACATGGATGACCGCCGGAGCAATCGCCGTTATTAATGTCTGGACGGCCAAGGCCATTTATTTTGAGGGTTTTTCAAAATCCCAGGAGGCCAAAAAGAGACGTGCAGGGGGAAAAAGGGTCCTTGACCTGATCGTTGAGCTCGTAAAGAAACCGTTTGGAGAAGACCTGGGCGCGGTCATTGCCAAGGATATTCGGACCTTTTTCCGGGACAATACCCAGTGGTCTCAACTTCTTCTCTTGGGGGCCCTGGTAGTAGTTTACGTGTATAACTTCAGCGTCCTGCCCCTGGATAAGAGTCCCATTCGCCTTGATTTTCTCCAGAATGAACTGGCCTTTTTAAACATGGGTCTTGCGGGATTTGTTCTGGCCGCGGTTTCGGCCCGCTTTGTCTTTTCGGCAGTCAGTGCCGAGGGTGAGGCCTACTGGATCCTTCGCTCGTCGCCCCTGAGGCTCAAACGATATCTGTGGGGCAAGTATCTCTTTTTCCTGACCCCCATGGTCATTTTGGCAGAGGTGTTGATAATCGGCACCAATTACATGCTTGAGGTGACCCGTTTTATGATGTTCCTTTCATCTGTAACCATGTTTTTCATGGTGTTCGGGATCGTGGCATTGGGAATAGGTTTTGGTGCATTGTACCCCAATTTCAAGCATGAGAATATTGCGCAGGTTGCAACCGGATTTGGCGGTGTACTTTACATGATAGTAAGCTCCGTTTTTATTGGATTGGTTATTGTCTTAGAGGCAGGCCCGGTCTATATATTGTTCATGGCCAACCTTCGCGAAAAGACGATCTCCCTATTTCAATGGCTTTTCATAATTGTTTCGTTTTCGGCAGTCCTCGTGATCAATATCACTGCCATATTCAAGCCCATGAAAATGGGGCTGAAGGCATTACGGGAATATGAATGATTTGACTGAACTCATCGAATACACAGGAAACCTCCACATCCACTCCCGCTATTCCGACGGGGCAGGGACGGTTCCCGAGATCGCCTCAGCCGCCCAAAGACTCGGACTTGACTTTATTATCATCAATGATCATGACTATATGACCCATGACCTTCACCTTGAGGATGAGGGTTATTACGGCGACGTACTGGCGCTTATGGGTCTGGAGGTCGGGAAGAGATATCATCATTACTTAGCCTATGACCTGAAGGAGATGGTCAAAAGTGATGACTCCGGCCCGCAGGAGGTTATTGACCGGGTGAATTCACAGGGGGGTTTCGGTTTTCTGGCCCATCCATTTGAAAAGGGAATGCCTTTTGCCGAAAAATCAATCGCCTATACGTGGAATGATCTTTCTGTCACCGGTTTTACAGGCATCTGTATCTGGAACTTCTCTTCTCGATGGAAAGAGCGGGTCAAGAGCCCGTTTCACGCCATATTCTTTCTCCTTTTCAAATCCCGGATGCTCAAGGGTCCTAATATAAAGACCATGTCCCTCTGGGATGATTTGTGCCGGAAAAAAAGAGTGGTTGCCATGGGTGGCTCCGATGCCCATGGAGCGGTATTTAAATGGGGGGCGATCAGTCTTACGCCACTTACATACGATTATACGTTAAACTCCATTAATGTTCATATTTTTTCAGAGGCGAGGCTGCCAAAGGACTTTGCCGAAGCAAAGGCAGAAATTTACGGGGCACTCAAAGAGGGCAGGCTCTTTATTGCCCATGATAACCTGTTACCGGCTAAGGGCTTCCGTTTTCATTACGTTTCAGACGATGGCTCATCTCTGATCATGGGCAGTGAAAAGCCGTTTCAACCGGGAAGACTTTATATTGAAACGCCTTTAAAAGGAAAGATCAGGCTTTTAAAAAACGGGTCTGTCATAAAACAATGGCAAGGTCAAAAGGCATCTTACCGCGTCGAGGAGAAGGGCGTTTACCGCGTCGAGGTCTACTGTTACATGGTTCCATTCGGCTGGCGTGCCTGGATCTTTTCCAATCCAATATATTTGAGGTAATTCGATTAACCGGCCCCCAGCACCCAGCATTAACATCTTGACATCCCTAACTACGAAATATAAAAATATTTTACTAAGCCTGGGTGGCGGAATTGGTAGACGCAAGGGACTTAAAATCCCTCGGAGCTTAGTCTCTGTACGAGTTCGATTCTCGTCCCAGGCACCAGTAAAATCAAGA
>JAFDAP010000555.1 GCA_019313765.1 Deltaproteobacteria bacterium
CAGTAATTGCTTGATGAGATGGATATCGGCGGGTGTTATCTTTCGTCCCTGTATGACCATGATTTTTTCCATGGCCAAAACAGATAGCATAATAAAAACCGTGAGTCCAGCAAAAAATGAAGAACAGATAAGTTTTTTGTTGCCCTCTCAGCTAAATAGGCTATACGGCTGGGTAGAACCTTCGTCTCGTTGGGGAAATGTACCTGAATAGTTACAACAATACAAAGGTGAAAGATATAAAGCCATTACACGGTATGCCTCTGGAAGCGTTGAACCTTTTGGGCACAGGAGTTGATGACCTTACGCCCCTTCGGGGTATGCCGCTTGAATATCTCTGGCTCAACCAAACTCCTGTTTCGGACATATCCGCATTATCGGATTGTCCGCTGGTCAGCTTGACCCTTCATAAGGCCCGGGTGAAGGACCTGAGGCCGTTAGCGAACAGCAGGCTTGAGCGGCTTCATATCGGTGAAACACCGGTGACCGATTTGACACCTCTAAAGGGGTTGACTCTCACACGGCTGATTTTCACACCCGGACGCATTGTCAAAGGTATTGAAATCGTACGCAACATGAAATCCATTCGTGAGATCGGCCCGTCATTTGAAAATCGTATGGCACCTTCACGGTTTTGGACTTTGTATTCACAGGAAATATTTAAGTAATAAAGACATCCTTCATATTTACAATAAAGTAGTTTACACTTTACTTATATCGCTCCAGGTTACAGGTGTCAGAAACCAGGTTTCAGGTGTCGGGTGTCAGGTTTCAGTTTTTGTGTTTCTCTTTCCTGACACCAGACACCAGACACCTAAAAGCCACGTGAGGAGCAATTTTTTACAAAATCAAGTCGAAGATCCCGGACTTTGAGCGGGAGAAGTCAAGGGGTTGGGCGTCCCGCTTTGAGAGCGGGAACAACTAACCCCGCAGACTGACGCTGAGATTGTGAAAAAGGGCCATTTCTGGATGGACACTAAGTAATAAAACATTATGCCTCAAGACCAGACAACTCTTTTCAGCCGTATTCGCGGTTCCATCTTTTGGGCGCCAATCTTCCCTCAAAGCGAACTGGAACGCAAAAAGTTCCTGTTAAACAACCTGATCTTACACTTCCGCCCACGAACAATTCCTGAACAAACATTGAAATTCACGCATACCTGGGGGCTCGGCGGAATAGCTGCGGTACTCGTAATGCTTCTTTTTTTAACGGGCATTCTGCTGAAATTTATTTATGAGCCGTTTCCCGGCAGGGCCTATGACTCAATTATTCTCCTTCAAAACGATGTATGGTTCGGGCAGCTTATTCGAAATATTCATCACTGGAGTGCAAACATCCTTGTTGTCGTTATCTTTCTGCATATGCTGCGGGTGTTTTTCACCGGGGCCTTTCATTACCCGCGCCAGTTCAACTGGATAGTCGGCCTGAGCCTGTTTTCTTTGGTCCTTGTCTCAAACTTCACCGGATACTTGCTGCCCTGGGACCAGCTTGCATTCTGGGCAATCACCATCTGCACGAGCATGGTTGAATATATACCCGGCCTTGGTTTATGGCTTCAGAAAATTATTAGTGGCGGTTCGGAAATCGGGCCGGAGTCTCTCAAAATCTTCTTCACCATTCACACGGCAATTGTCCCTGCCTTTCTTATCATACTCATGCCTTTTCATTTCTGGCGTGTGCGAAAGGCCGGCGGCATTGTCCTTCCTCAGTCTCCCGGTGAAAAATCGGAATCAACGGGAAATCATGTCTTAACAGTCCCAAATCTGGTCCTACGTGAACTGGTCGTTGCACTGGTCTTGATTGCATTCATCCTGGTCTGTTCCGTCGTATTAAATGCACCATTGGGGGATAAGGCGAATCCGGGTCTCAGTCCCAATCCGGCCAAGGCCCCCTGGTATTTTCTGGGTCTGCAGGAACTGCTTTTGCACTTTCACCCTTTGTTTGCCGTTTTCATTATCCCGATCTTTGTCGTAGGCTTCTTAATCCTTTTGCCGTATTTAAAATATGATTCAGATATGACAGGTTTCTGGTTCATATCTCAAAAGGGACGCCGGATGGCGATGGTTTCCGCAGTTTCCGCTGTGATCGCAACGCCCATAGGGATTATAGCAGACGAATTTTTCATTGATTTTG
>JAFDAP010000556.1 GCA_019313765.1 Deltaproteobacteria bacterium
ATAGCTTTCCGCTTCCCTGACGGCCTTCATGAGCTGGTTCTTATTGGCCCCCATGGCAACAGATGCCACATAAACATATCCATAGCTCATGGCCATATGGCCCAGGTCCTTTTTTCGGGTCGGTTTCCCGCTTGCTGCAAATTTTGCAACCGCTCCAGTCGGTGTTGATTTGGAAGACTGCCCACCGGTGTTGGAGTAGACCTCTGTGTCTAACACCAAGATATTTACATCGTGGCCCGAGGCTATTACATGATCTAATCCCCCGAAACCGATATCATAGGCCCATCCATCCCCACCTATAACCCAGATCGATTTCTTGGTGAAGTAGTCGCTCCTGTCCAAAATCTCCAAGAGCAACGGGTTCAATCCGGCATCCGGATCCATAATCTCCAATTCGATCAGGTCGACAATCCTGCGACCGAACTCCTTTGATTTATCCCCGTCATCCATGTTTTCAAGCCAGCCGTTCAGGGCCTCTTGAAGTTCTGCCGATAGATTGGCTTCCAAGACCTCGCGCACAAGGTCGGCCAATTTCTCACGTCGCTGGGTCACTGCCAGCTCCATACCGAACCCATACTCGGCATTATCCTCGAACAGGGAATTGGCCCATGCCGGGCCATGGCCCTCTTTATTCACTGTGTAAGGGCAAACCGGCGCAGACCCACCATAAATGGAGGAACATCCTGTGGCATTGGCAATCATCATCCGGTCGCCAAAGAGCTGGGTGATGAGCTTGACATAAGGTGTTTCACCGCAACCGGGGCAGGCGCCTGAAAATTCAAACAGGGGCTGACAAAACTGGCTCCCCTTCACCGATGTGGCAGGCATCAGGTCGTCTAATATGGGCAGCTTTGTTGAAAACACGTGATTGGGGACCTCCACCCCCGTCTGTGTGTCAAGAGGCTTCATGATAAGGGCCTTTTTCTTTGAAGGGCAGACCTGCGCACAGTTACCGCATCCGGTGCAGTCAAGCGTGCTGACCTGGATACGGAACCGCAATCCCTTCAGTTCCTTTCCCTTGGCCTCCATTGTGATGAATTTCTTCGGGGCATTTTTAAGTTCCTCTTCCCGAACCAGAACCGGCCTTATGACAGCGTGGGGGCAGACAAAGGCGCACTGGTTGCACTGGATGCACTCCTCGGGCTGCCACTCCGGGGTATTGATGGCGATGCCCCTCTTTTCATAGCGGGTTGTGGCCGTGGGAAAAATCCCATCAGGAGGCATGGCGCTCACCGGCAGCTTGTCTCCCTGTTGAGCCAACATGGGACGCATGACATCCTTTACAAACTCGGGCTCATCCTTTTCAATGTAGGCCTCTTGTCCGGCCGTGGCCCAGCCTTTGGGCACCTGAATCTTCTTTAGAAAACCTATAGCCTTGTCCACGGCATCCACGTTCATCTTGACCACCTTGTCACCCTTTTTCCCATAGGTCTTTTTGATGGCCTCCTTCATATACTTAAAGGCCTTTTCAGGAGGTATGACATTGGCGATCTTGAAGAAGGCCGCCTGCATTATCATATTGATGCGGGCCCCCAAGCCTAATCCGGCAGCGATCTTGACCGCATCAATGTTATAGAAGTTAAGCTTCTTCTGGGCAATGGTCCGCTTTAAAGGATCAGGGAGCCTTTTGGCCATCTCTTTGGCGTTCCAAGGGGAGTTGAGCAGAAAAGAGCCCCCCTCCCTGATCCCCTCTAAAATCTCATACTCGTGTACAAATGAGGGATTATGACACGCAATAAAATCTGACTTCTCAAGAAGGTAAGGGGCTTGAATCCTGTGGGGCGAAAACCGGAGATGAGACATGGTGATCCCTCCCGATTTTTTGGCGTCATAGGCGAAATAGGCCTGGGCAAACATATCCGTGTTTTCCCCGATAATCTTGATAGCATTCTTATTGGCCCCCACTGTGCCGTCTGCCCCGAGGCCCCAGAATTTGCATCGCACCGTTCCTTCGGGTGTAGGATCAATCTCATCTCTCATGTCAAGAGAGGTGTGGGTCACGTCATCTTCTATGCCCACCGTGAAGTGTTTTTTAGGTGCCCTTGATCGCAGATTATCAAACGTGGCCTTGACCATCGTGGGAGTAAAATCCTTGCTCCCGAGCCCGTATCTGCCACCTACAATCTG
>JAFDAP010000557.1 GCA_019313765.1 Deltaproteobacteria bacterium
GAGAATGGCTTCGTAGCGAGATCGAGCGAAAGTTTTGAGGGCAAGTCGAAGATCCCGGACTTTGAGCGGGGGCGACAAGGCCAAAACGGCCGTAGGCGTAGCAGTAGCCTACGTCGAGGACGTTTTGGGCTTGACAACGCAGCCATCAGAATTTGCAGCCGATCGCAGTAGAAGTCTATTCTTGGACAGCCTCCCAGAACATGGGAAGGAAAGATGGGAGAGGAAACCATGACAAAGTTCAATCTTTTCTGGCTAAAAAACAGAATGCTCTTTGCCAATTTGATCGCCAACGTGATCGGTGTCAGTGTTATAAGCTTTTTGACTCTCCAAGAGTCCGCTTTTCCGCTATCACCAGAGATTATGCGGGTGGGCCAGCGCATTGACATGATTTTTCAGCCCTGTGCTTTCATGGTAGGCGTAATACTGACGATATGCATCGAACGGCCCATTCGTCGGCACTTGAATATCAGTTATCGACAGGAGTCCACACCGCCGGAAATAGCTATCAAGGCGCGCCAGAGACTGCTCAACGAGCCCTTCTTTTTGATTGCCTTAGACCTGGGTCTGTGGATTAGTGCTTCAGTACTCTACCCCACGATTTATTCGGCCTTTGGCGCCGCGAAGTTTGTAATCCACCGCACCTTTTTTACAAGCCTGCACACCGGTTTGATTACCACGGTCATAGCCTTTTTCGTGTTGGAGCACGTTTTACAAAAGAGGATGGTGCCCCACTTCTTTCCCGACGGGGGCCTCTACATGACGCCCAAAACCCTGCGCATCCGTATCAGCACGCGACTTGCCGCCCTCATTTTTGCCTGCAACCTGGTCCCTTTCATTTCTTTTCTCAGCATACTCCGGGGCACATCTCGCTCAATGCAAGACCCTGTCCGGGTTCTTGAACAATTGAGAACAGTAATCCTGACCGATTCGCTCCTTTTCATGGGTGTTGGCATCTGGTTGACTATTCTGGTGAGTGGCAACCTCAAGCGACCCTTGCATGAGATTATCCGTGTGTTGCAGGAAATACGGCACGGCCGCTTTGACAAAAAAGTGCGGGTAACCTCCAATGACGAGATCGGTTACACGGGTGACGTGATCAATGAAATGACGGAGGGGCTCAAGGAACGCGATTTCGTCAAAGAAACCTTCGGCAAATACGTGACAGAGGAAATCCGTGATGAAATCCTCTCCGGAAAGGTATCCTTAGACGGGGAACTCAAGGAGGTAACCGTGCTTTTCGCCGACCTCAGAAACTTCACTCCAATGGTTGAATCCACCCCTCCCAAAGAAGTAGTGAGGATCATCAATAGTTATTTCAAGGAGATGGATGAGGCCATCAAGCAATACCATGGGCTGGTGTTGCAGTATATCGGGGACGAGATTGAGGCAGTATTCGGGGCACCGCTTTACAGAAAGGACCATCCTGTAATGGCAGTACAGGCAGCCTTAGAAATGAGAAAACGACTCCTTGCCGTTAACCAGGACCTTGAACAAAGTGGTTATCCGCCCCTTGCTCACGGCATCGGCATACACACGGGAGAAGTGCTGGCGGCTAATATTGGCAGTCCTGATAGTTTGTCGTATGCCCTTGTGGGTGACACGGTCAACCTTGCGTCACGGCTCCAGGGATTGAACAAGGAGTTCGGCACGGAAATCATCATGAGCGCATCCACCCGAACACGCTTGAACGGAAATTTCCCCTTGAAAGAATTGCCTGCCACCAGGGTGAAGGGCAAGAGTGAGCCTGTGGAGATTTTTACCCTGGAGTAGGGGAAGTGATTTATTTTTCCATTGAAAACCTGGTCCTCCCCCGCGTAACGGGATCTTCGATGGGCCAGTCGAAGATCCCGCTGTGCGGGAGTCAGAGCTAAATGGCTCTGCCTTGGTATTTTGTGTCTAAAAATACAAATTCCAAGCACCAAAATACAAATACCATGCCAAAGGCAGGCAAGAATCTCAAGCTCCAATATCCAACACGCGGCGCAAGCGCCTGCGCTGCGCGTGACCAAACCCTTCCAGGACAAAAGACATTGTTTGGTTTTTCGAATTTTGGTCATTGGAATTTGTTTGATATTTGGGATTTGATATTTGGAATTTCAATAAGTCAATGAAACTCCAACAAAGC
>JAFDAP010000558.1 GCA_019313765.1 Deltaproteobacteria bacterium
CGCTGTTCTTCAGAGAGCGTCTCGGTTTCCTCAACCGGCGGACAACCGTTTGTTAGCATCCGGCAATAGTCGAAAACGGACCTGATATTCCACCAGCGACGGCCCTCAAGAAACGAATGGGCTCCCGGCCCTATCCCTAAATAGGGGACATGCCGCCAGTATTTAAGGTTATGTCGGGAAACGTGTTTTTTATCCCTGGCAAAATTGGAGATCTCATAGTGCAGATATCCCTCTTGCTCAAGGAATCGTGAGGTCAGGAGAAAAAAGGCCCTTTCCTCCTCTTCCCCCATCTGTGTGATACGGCCTTGTGCCAGCTTATTTCCAAATGGCGTTCCCTCTGAATAGGTCATTTGATAACATGAGAGATGTTCCGGCCTGAAATCAAGGGCATGTTTCATGGTCCCAACCCATGCCGCTTCTGTCTGCCCTTCAAATCCATACATCAGGTCTATGCCAATATTGTTAAACCCCGCGGCCCTGATCCATTCCAATGCCTTCTCCGTCTTCCGGGCCGTATGCCTCCTTTTGAGGTATTGAAGCACCCTGTCATCAAAGGACTGGGCACCAAGGCTGATGCGATTTATGCCGATATCCCTGTAGCACTCCAGTTTTTCACGGGTTATGTCATCCGGGTTGGCCTCTATGGTGATTTCCGTTTCCGGCGAGAACTCGAAATTGCGGACCAGGAAGTCCATAAGCGTGGAAAGCTGGTTTGGGTTGAGTAGAGACGGCGTACCGCCGCCCATGTAGAGAGTGTCAAAGGTGGAGAAGCGATCCTTGTACATCTGCAATTCCTTCAGGACCCCTTCAAGCCAGCTTGGAATAAGGGAAATGGAGGTTATGGAATAAAAATCACAGTAAGGGCATTTTGAGAGGCAGAATGGGACGTGTATATAGAGGCCCGGGGTATTGCCGTTAAAATGTTTCGACACTTTATTCATTATCCGACTTTAACACAGACACGAATGCACTCTGGGGGATCATGACAGAGCCCACCATCTTCATCCGTTTCTTTCCCTTTTTTTGTTTTTCCAGGAGTTTTCTCTTTCGTGTGATGTCACCCCCGTAGCATTTGGCCGTGACATCCTTTCGAAAGGCTGAGATAGTCGACCTGGATATTATTTTTCCCCCGATTGCACCCTGTATGGCTATCTTGAACTGGTGTCTGGGGATTTCATCCTTCAGCCGGTCACATACCTGAACGCCCCATGCCCTGGCTCGGTCCCTGTGGACGATAAGTGAGAGGGCATCGACCCTTTCTCCGTTTACCAGGATATCCAACTTGACCAGGTTACTCTCCCGGTGTTCAATAAGGTCATAATCAAATGAGCCGTAACCCTGGGTAATGGTCTTCAGCCTGTCATAGAAGTCAAAGATCACCTCGGCAAGGGGCATATCAAAGACGAGTTCAATGCGGCCCGGCGCGGGATAGTTAGATCGCGGATTGATGCCGCGGCGCTCCATGCAGAGCTTCATAACCGCTCCCATATAGCGTTCGGGGATAAGGATCCCCGCCCTGATAAATGGTTCTGATGCGCTCTCAATATCAACGGGGTCCGGGTAATACTCGGGATTATCGACCGTAACGGTCTCACCGTTCTGAAGCAAAAATTTGTACCGGACACTGGGCGCGGTCATAATAATGGACTGACCATACTCCCGTTCAAGCCTTTCCTGGACGATCTCCAGATGAAGCAGGCCCAGGTATCCGCAACGGAAACCCTGTCCCAGGGCCGCGGACGAGTCTTTCTGATAAACCAGGGCCGCGTCATTGAGCTTGTATTTTTCAAGAGAATCCACGAGGGACTGATATTCATCCGAGGCTATGGGGTATATGGAGGAAAAAACCACCGGCTTTACCTCCTTGAATCCGGGAAGCGCTTTTCCTGCCGGCCGGTCGTCAAGGGTTATGGTATCCCCGATCCGTGTGTCGCTTACGGTCTTTATCCCTGAGATGATATAGCCCACATCGCCTGCCGCAAGTACTTCTCTTGATTCCCTGTCCAACCGGAAGACACCCACCTCTTCCACCCTGTAATGGGCGTCATTGGACATGAAACGGATGATATCTCCGGGCCTGACAGACCCGTCAACGAGGCGGCAGCTTATGATCGCCCCGCGG
>JAFDAP010000559.1 GCA_019313765.1 Deltaproteobacteria bacterium
ATTTAGATATTTCTTCTAATGGCTCCGTTATACATTTGCCTCCCATGTAGTTTATCTCAAATATCCTCTTCAACAGTAATGCCAAAACACAGAGAAATACATGGGCCCTTACTCTCACTTCTAAGCGGTGTCTTATTGGTCGTATGTCCACAAAATTTTTAAGATCATCAAAGAGCATCTCAACTTCTTTCAAGTTCTTGTATGTTTCAACTACCTTGCACGGTTCTAAATCATATCTGCTCGATAAAAGAACAAATATTCCATCAAACTTCTTTTCTTGCTCTATCGCTTTCTGATTTAAGCTGTATCCAACAGCTTTCTTGCTTTTTGTATCCCTTGCTATGGTAAAGAATCTCTTGAATTTGACTTTGTATCCTTCGAATATTTTGTTGAGTGCTTTCTCTGTATCACGGTCTTTTCTGTCCCTCCTATTTTGCGAAAATACTTTGTCCAACTCTTTTGACAACTTTATAATATGTGCTTCCCTTTTCTTTTGCGAGGCGGCTTTCCTTTCCTCATTCAGGCAAATAATATATCTCAATTCATCTTCATATTTCCCTTGATACTTTTTGATCCCTCTGAATACCTTATGGCAGACCTTAGAATCAATTCCCTTAATTATGCCTCCAAGTATATCCTTATAGGTCCCGAATGTTGGCTCGCTTTCATTGCTAAGGCTCAATACTTCCTTTTCCAAAAATTCAAATTTGTCATCCGTAAGCTTTGCCTTTTGTTCTCTCATTATCTTCTTACTTTTCCAAATCAAAAAGTCTTTTACCTTGACCCTTTTTTCTCGGACCTTCAATCCCCCGTAAGTCTCATAATCCTTTTCAAAATCTTGTTCCAAAACCAACATGTTACAAATCTCATCCTGACGATATTTGACTCCCATTATATAGTCAAATCCTTCTCCCTCAAGGTTGTCGAGGTTCAATTTAGTAATCATGCCTCGATCACCTACAAATGTCGTCTCTTCTATGTTATAGGTTTTCTTCAGATCCTTGACTACATCCTTAACCGTGGTTTCGTCTTTGGTATTACCTTGAAAAACATAATGCTTTATAGGATAGCCTTCGTAGGAAGTCACCACACCTATAACGATCTGCTCCCTCTCAGGCCTATTATCTCTGCTGTAGCCGTTTTCACTGAGTGTACAACTGTCAGAGTAAAAAAAGGTTGAGGTTATATCATAAAATGTTAACTTCACATTTATGCTAAAAAGGTTTTTCAGCTTTTCAAATATGGCAAGCTCTAAATCATCCTTCATCTTTAACAGATGATCCATGCTTCTATAAAAATAGGTGACGTCGAGAGGGAGATCTCTGTACCCCTTCATCTCCTTGTAACATGTCCTCCCTATCCATCTCGTTGTCCCGAGCTTGCTTAATGGATCAACGCATCGATTGATTACCATCGCTTCCACATATTTCTCAACTTCAAGCTTAATCCTCTTGTCCCTTCTTTTCACTTGGCTTCTGATGGTTTTCGACAACCCTAACTTATCCCATATCTTTTGCCAAAAAATAATGCTGCCATGTTCCAGGGATTCCACCACCTCCACATCCTCTGACAAACAATAGTTCTCCAGTTTAAATATCCTAATAAAGCCATCAATAAGATTCTCAATGTCGTGGCAACTGAATCTCTTTATATTGCCTAAATTGGCAATGTTGCGAGTAGTCGATCCTTTTCCCTTTACGTGAACTGACTCACTGACTACCAAGTATTCATATGCCCTTCCATTCTTTGTCGATCTTGAAATTCTTGGAAACATGGTGCCCTCGCACGAAATAGGTTTCTATGTCGTATCCGTCACCATGTCTATAACACCTTTAATCGTCAAATGCAAGTCATATTTCCTTTAAAGTGCATATTTTCCGCACCATATATTTATAGCATTTTCTGGGCTGCAAAAATTCGGGTTCAGTAATATCAACCCCTTGGACCATCCATGGCGCCCCAAGCCCAAAAAATCCCCGATTTTGGCGCTAGATGTGTTTAATATGAGTTGAAAGAGAGACTCATAGCTGATACTGTTCAGTCCCAAACTTCGTTAAGTGGTTCAGTCCCGCCTTAGGCGAGGCCCGGGGGAGGTTTTTGAAAAATGAGACAAAAGGAATTA
>JAFDAP010000560.1 GCA_019313765.1 Deltaproteobacteria bacterium
AATGACCAAAACTGGTTATCCCACCGAGATGGTTCGGTCACATTGGGGAAAGATTTCAAATCTCAATTAGGACAAATTACAAACAGCATGCCAAAGGCCCCGATAGCGGGATCTACGCTCCGCTTCGACAGGCAAGAATCTTAAACTACAATATTCAATGACCAAAACCGGTTTGTAATTTTGAATTTCGGTCATTGTAATTTATTTGTTATTTGGGATTTGATATTTGGAATTTCCAGTAATCCATAACCTATTGAGATTCCAACAAACCGAATCACAACTGGAGACTGCTTATCCCGCTTTTGCTTTGATATGGGTAACGGCTTTTCCGAGCCTTTCCAATACTACCTCTTTGCCCAGGACCTCCATTACTTCAAAGATGCCGGGGCTTGCGGTCTTGCCGGTAAGGGCCACCCTGAGAGGTTGGGCCACCTTTTTGAGCTTGATCTGGTTTGCGTCTAAAAAGGCCACAAAGGTCTTTTCAAGACCCTCCTGATCAAAAACCGATGTTTTTTCAAGCCTTCCCTGAAGGTCTTCAAGAAGCTCCAGGACATCAGGTTTGAGGAATTTATTATCTGCCTTTTCATCATAGATGATTTCCTTCTCAAAGTAGAAGTGGGCACTTTCGGCCATATCCACAAGGGTTTTGCTTCTGATTTTCAGGGTGGCAACTGCATCCTTTACCTTTTCTTTATTCAGGTTTTCAAACCCTGATTGCTCAAGAAACGGGATCAGTTCCATTGCCAGAATATCGTCGGCAGATTCACGAATATACCGAGCATTAAGATCCTGAAGTTTTTCCATATTAAATACGCCTGCTGATTTTCCCACATTTTCGAGGGAGAATTTTTCGATGAGTTCTTCTCTTGTGAATTTTTCCTGGTCTCCGTATGACCATCCCAATCTTGCTAAGGAGTTGAGCATGGCGTGGGGAAGGTAGCCCATATCCCTGTAGGCAAGGACCGACAGGGCGCCATGTCTCTTGCTCAGCCTTGTCTTGTCCGGTCCCAAAATCAATGGAACATGGGCATATTGGGGGACAGGTTCCCCCAATGCCTGATATATCTGTATCTGTCGCGGCGTGTTATTGACGTGGTCGTCTCCCCTTATGACATATGTGATACCAAGACTTATGTCGTCCGCAACAACGGCCATATGATAGGTAGGGCTTCCGTCCGAACGCTTCAGGATAAGGTCGTCCAATTCTTCATTATTAAATCGGATAGGGCCTTTGATCAGATCCTTGAATTGTGTTGTCCCTGTTTGTGGCGTCTTAAGTCTAATCACCGAGCCTGGTGCCGGACCGAGCCCCAGGTCCCGGCATTTTCCGTCATATTTGGGTTTTGCTCCTTTTGCCATGGCCGATTTGCGCCTTTGTTCCAGGTCCTCCGATGAACAATGACAGTGATAAGCCTGCCCGGTTGAAAGAAGGCGTTCGATTGCGGCGTTGTAGATATCATAACGCTGTGATTGAAAGTATGGCCCTTCATCCCAGTCCAATCCAAGCCATTCCATTGAATCAATAATAGCCCGGGTAGCCTCATCAGTGGATCTTGCCTTGTCCGTATCTTCAATCCGGAGTATGAATTTGCCTCCTGTTTGCCTGGCAAAAAGCCAGTTAAAAAGTGCGGTTCTCGCTCCACCGATGTGGAGATAGCCCGTAGGGCTTGGTGGAAAACGGGTCACGATGTTTTTCTGGATCATGTGTAGAATATAACCTCCGTATTAATTTTCTTAGAAAAGCCGGGCCGAGTCTAACATGCTGATGAATGGGAAACAAGCGGAACTTATGTTTTCGAGTTGCCAAATTTGTCATAATAAGAGATGATTATCCCCATTCAGAAAGTGTGTAGGTGTTATGCAGAAGGAATCACGAGATATTGAAATCGAAGTAGTTGCCTACTCGGGATACAAGGCAAACGAACGGCCGATGTATTTTGTCTTGGGTATGCAAAAAATGGAGGTAAAGTCGGTTTTGGACCGGTGGTATGGCCCGGAACATGACTATTTTAAGGTGCATGCCGATAATGGACGAGTATATATTCTAAAATGGAACCGCATCCTGGATGCCTGGTTCATGGTAAAAATCCTGGATGGCGACTGATTTGATTTGCTGCGA
>JAFDAP010000561.1 GCA_019313765.1 Deltaproteobacteria bacterium
GCTGTATCGGGGCCGTGGCCGGGGCCGAATATATGCTTGAGATCACCATTCAATATTGCAAGGAGAGGACCGCATTCGGCCGGCCCATTTCCAAGTTCCAGAACACCCAGTTCAGGATCGTCGAGATGGCCATTGAGGTCAAGTTAGGCCGTACATTCTTGGACAAGCTGATAATGGACCATATGGAAGGGAAGAACGTTGTGGTGGATGTGTCCATGGCCAAGTACTGGACCACGGAGATGGCCATGCGCGTGGCCGATCAGTGTATGCAACTGCACGGCGGGTATGGGTATTGCGAGGAGTATCCTATTGCCCGGGCCTGGCGGGACATGCGGGTCCTGTCCATATTTGCCGGCACAAATGAAATCATGAAAGGAATTGCAGCAAAGTTTATGGGGCTCTAAATGGGATTGACGATTGACGATTGAATATTGATGGACTCGTAAAAGGTCCCAAAATTCGTCACTCCGGCGAAAGCCGGAGTCCAGAACCTATTGGAAAGACTGGATTCCGGCTTGACCGTCATCCCGGACCCCGATCCGGGACGGAATGACGCCAAAAGGGAATTCTTGGCTTTTTACGAGTTTGTCAATGTTGTAAAATGAAAAACGCTTTCATTATCCTTACTCTATTATCCGTTGTTGTCGGCTTCAAAGCCCCAATAGCATGGGTGTTCGTCGTCCTGTTCGGGACATGCGCACTTTACTGCACATTAGCAGGGAAGGGAACAGGTGGCAAAGTGCGCGAAAAGAGTGCCGCTGCTGTGGCCTGGGAAGATGCCGTGGCTTCGGCCTTGAAAGACTGTCCTTTCTGTAAATCAAAAATCGTAAAATCAGCTTCCGAATGCCCTTACTGCGGTGTACTGCTTGAGGACATCCCTGTGGAAAGGATGGATGTCCCTGATAAAAATGAGGAAAGCACTGTGTAACCGTTCACAGGTTCTCCCGCACTATGTGCGGGGATCTTCGACAGGGTTTTCAACGTTCCCCGCCCAGCGGGATCTTCGACCCGGTTAAGGACAAGGAAAGGCATTGAAGATCCAAAGTCCTCGTTAAAAATGCGCCTCTTTGAAAAGAGATCCGCATGCCCCGCCATTATGGACTAACGCCGCTACTTATTGAGCTATTACATTAAACCCCAAAACAGCCCGAAACAAACAAAATGCCTATGCGGATATGTGGCCAATTCATCTTTTTTTATGAGGATTGATTATTTTGTGATTTTTCTTGCAAAAGAAAAAGGGATGTGTTAATCACCTCGGATTGAAATCGGGAGAGGAACGGAACATGAAAAAAATAAAGGACCAGATAAACGCCTTTTTGGGTAAGGATACTGAATTTGAAGGAAAACTCTCCTTTACCGGCGCGGTCCGCATTGATGGCCGTTTCAAGGGCGAAATTTTTACGGAAGGCACTCTGATTTTGGGTGAGGCCGCTGTTGTTGAATCGGATATTGAGGCATCCCACATCATTATCAGCGGCGAGGTCCACGGCAATATCCTTGCGAAAAGCAGGATCGAAATACATGCGCCGGGCAGGGTCTTTGGCAATATTCAGGCCCCTGTCGTCACAATTGACGAGGGGGTTGTTTTTGAAGGCAATTGCCAGATGCAGATTCAGAGTGCTGATGTTGATAAGAAGGTCGCAATTCTCCAGACATAGTGCAGCCATAGAAATTCAAAATTATACTTCCAAAAAAGTTGACAAGAAGTTTTTTTTTAGGTAAAAAGCGTTACCCTCCGGCTAACTGCTTAACTTAACTTAAAATAGAGAAGGATGTATCTGTCATGGACTTATATCCAAATTTCACTTTTTTCTTCCATCTTGGCAATTTCCTTTTACTCCTTTTTTTACTCAATATTATTCTTTTCAGACCTATTCGCAGGATTATGATTCGAAGGGACGAGGAACTGGATTCCCTGCAAAAATCCATAGAGGATTATCAAGGCCGGTCTGAACAAAACGAAAAAAATATTGAAGAGGGCATGATCCTGGCCCGCAAGGATGGTTTTACGGAGAAAGAGGAATTAAAAGGTACGGGCCTTGAAGAGGAGAAGGGAATACTGCAGGGGGCTAATTCCTCCGTAGAAGAAAAATTAGGCAAGGCCAAATCCGAGATG
>JAFDAP010000562.1:0-2116 GCA_019313765.1 Deltaproteobacteria bacterium
GATTTCAGGGTTAACTTTATCATGGCGGCCATGTATTCTCCAAAAGGACGGACCTGGCAAGGCCAGGGTATTACCCCGGACTTTTTGGTAGAACAGGACGAAAAAACCTTAGCCGCCCTTTTGAAGATGCATCCCAGGAAACGGTTTGCCAAGGATGTGGCCATGATAACAGCCTATAAGCTCCTCACGCGCTGACTTTCTAGGAGGCTGTCCGAGAACTCAGCAAAGCTGTCATTTCGAGCATAGCGAGAAATCTTATTGTATTGAAAATACGCCAGATTTAGATTTCTCCCTTCGGTCGAAATGACATAAAAACCTATTCTCCAACAGCCTCTAAAATCACGGTATTCCGACAGGCTAGGGCCGGAACATTGTGTCCTGTCGGTAAAAAGACCTTTAGCCGGAAAACCCTACCCGCAGTCAAAATATTCAATAAGATACAATATAGTGCATTTATATTGCTTTGTCCCTACTATATATGTACATTTATGTTAATTACAATTAATTTATAAAAAAATGCTTGACAAATATAATTATGTATGTATGATTACCCATAATTTTACGTAAATAGATGATGAATTCCCAAAAAGGGGAGGCAACTCGATTCTCTATCAGGTTACTTTTGAGCAGATGAGTGGTTGCCGGGTGAACTGGATTGGATGTCTGGATGAGAAGGTAGGCAAAAAAGCTTCTCGGGTGTGCGTGCATCTTTTCGCGGCGCATTTCCTAAACTTATTTGAAGAGGTTTGCACCCGAAAAAAACGGCATTTTGGGAAGCTTTCATATATGTGGCCCTGTTGGAAGGTTCACAATCAACCCAACCTTCAGTTCTGTTTCTGTTGGTGTTCACGAATCTCAAAATCCAAAAAGACCCACAGATCGTTACCTGATCTGTGGGTCTTTGTTTTTGTGCTTTACCAATAACCGGTTTTCTCATTAATGTAGATACAAACGGTTCCCATCTTTATTCAAAGATCTAAAAAGTTATATAAGGAGGATTTTTATTGTGAGTGATGAAGAAACAAGGAAGAGGACACAGGAAACGGCAAAAAAACTTTTTGGCAAGGGTGTCAAGATGGATCCCCCCTATCTATTGTGGAAGGCATTTGACAGGGACTTGGCCAATGATTTTTCTATGTTTATTACCGGAAATCTTTATTCCCGCTCGGTTCTCACCTTGCCCGAAAGACAAATGGTTGCGTGCGCCATGTTGGCAGCCATCCGAGCGGGTGATGAATTAAGGCTCCACGTAAATGCGGCCCTGAATGTGGGTTGCGATCCAAGAAAACTTGCAGAAGTCTTTTTCCAGGTGGCCACATATGCAGGCATGCCGGCCGTCAATGAAGCGCTTCAGGTCTTTCGGGAGGTGCTCAAGGACAGGGGAGAATGGCCGATTGAAAAATAAAGCCCTTCCGGCAGGCTAATCACATCTTGAAAGAAATAACCATGAGGTTTGACATTGGCTCAAATCTTTAATAATGTGTTCCCGAAGGACATAGAGCTTTTCGAAGATCTTTTCGCGGGGATTGAATATCGGATGATCTTCAAATCCGGCAGGCTGTGATGCACCCCAGGAAATTGTCCGAGGATAGGTTTTTATGTCATTTCGACCGAAGGGAGAAATCTAAAACTGGCGCATTTTCAACACAATAAGATTTCTCGCTACGCTCGAAATGACAACTTTGGTGAGTTCTCGGACAGCCTCCCAGGGGAGATATGAAGCAGGCGCGTTCCCCAAGGGCACTTTGGGATATGTTGGGAGTATGAATTTGGCTGAAGGAATCGAAAGACGCAAAAATCCCAGACGTAAAGTCAAATGGCCCGTTACCGTGTTGACCGAAAATGGTACAATAGAAGGAGAGACAAGAGACTTTGCTGTTGACGGGATATCCATCCGTTGCGTGGAACCTTTGCGCATGAATCAGGCTTTCCGCATGGGCGTCATGCCCCCCGAGCACCAGATGATAGAATTTACCGGCAAGGTGATCTGGTCGGATCTATACGGTCTTGGTGATGATGATTCTGCCTATGGTATGGGCGTCTGCTTTGTAGCGATTTCTGATGAAGACCTTCATGTCTTGCAAAGACTCTTTCGTTGACATACAAGCGACTTTCC
>JAFDAP010000562.1:2139-2557 GCA_019313765.1 Deltaproteobacteria bacterium
CTCCGGGCCGTAGGCTGGGCCAGACGAAAATTCCCTCTGAGGTTCCCGAACTGAAAACGGGTTTGTAATGCAAGGATGATGGACTCGTAAAAAGTCCATCAACAGGTCCCGCCATGGCGGGAGTAAGCCCCGGACTGGGGTGGGCCTCCGGCTTCGTAGAGCCTATTCCTCTAACTCTGCACCGACCGCTTCGCCCCACCATTTCTGTTCAACGGATTTTTTTCCTGTTTCTTTGGTGGGATTTTTATAACCAAACCAACTGAACATCAAGTGGTCCGTGTTCTTATACATTGTGTCGTTTTCCCACCATGCGGCACGTTGGGCTGGTGTTCCGCAGCCTGAAAGAAAAAATGCAGCAATCAACAATAAAAACAGTTTTTTCATGACGTGATAACCTCCTTAATTTGTTTATTGTTTA
>JAFDAP010000563.1 GCA_019313765.1 Deltaproteobacteria bacterium
AATTTTGGTCATTGGAATTTGTTTGATATTTGGGATTTGATATTTGGAATTTCAATAAGTCAATGAAACTCCAACAAAGCAAATCCCCTCTGGGGATAACCAAAGCCTGGTCCTTTGGGCCAGGATTTTTACAAACCATCCGGCATGTAAGTCTCAGGATCAAAATAGGTCAATGCCTCTCCCACGGTGAAAAGCGAACCGCATACCAAAATCAAATCCTCGGGATCAGCCATATCCTTGGCCTTCTCAATCGCTTTTGTCAGTAAAGGCTCAACCTCCCCGGGTCTTTCCAAGGGGGCCGCCTCGGCCATAAGGATTTCCGGGCCGGCTGCGCGGGGATAAACGGGCCGCGTGTAAATCACGTAGTCGGCGATCGGAACAATGCCCCGGAGCAGTTGGCCGATTTCTTTATCTTCCATTATCCCGATCACCAGGATCAGGCGTCTGTATTCAAATCCCGTCCTTACGGACTCTGCTAAGGCCCTGACGGCTGCGGGGTTGTGGGCCCCGTCAAGTAGAACCGTGGGATCCTCGGCCATAACCTGCATCCTGCCGGGCCAGGCGCTGTTTTTCAATCCTTCCTGAATATCCCCGGGTGAAATCCTGAAGCCCTTCTTTTCAAGCAGCTCTATCACGGCAAGGGCTAAGGCCGCATTGCGAACCTGAAATCTCCCCTTGAGCCCGAGTTGAAGCCGGTTGAACCGGCGTTTGATACCTTTGTAATGGAACCCGTACTTGGTGGTACGGTAACTTATGTCCGTTCCTACCCGCCACATGGGGGTCCTTTTTCCCCGGCATATGGATTTGAAAAGGCTGATTACGGAAGGCTGGGTTGCTCCGGTTACCAGATCAACGCCTTCCTTTATGATGCCCCCTTTTTCCCCGGCAATATCCAACAGGCGCGAGCCGAGGAAAAACTGATGCTCCATGGATATGTTCGTGATCACTGAAACAAGGGGCGTGATCAGGTTAGTGGCATCCAGACGTCCACCCATGCCCACTTCCATGATGTCAATGTCGGTATTTTCCCGCGCAAAATAAAGAAAGGCCATGGCCGTGGTTGCCTCAAAGAATGTGGGAGGCGAATTTGATGCCACGACACCCTTTAATTCGTCAATTAAACCTGCCGCCTTTTCCCGGGAAATCTCTTCACCGTTAATCCTGAAACGCTCGGTAAAGCGAACCAGATGTGGAGAAGAATACAGGCCTACCTTAATGCCTGCCTGCTTAAGAACAGAGGCAACAAAGGCCGCTACCGAGCCCTTGCCATTGGTCCCCGCAATATGAATATATTTTCGACCCTTGTGGGGATTCCCGAGCGCCTTCATCAGATTCGAGGTCTTTGAGAGCCCGAACTTGATTCCGTATTTCTGGAGACTGTAAAGGTATTCGATTCCCTCTTTATAAGGTGTTTTCTCTTTCATCTATTGTATAGGCATTTCATTATTTATAATCTTCGGGGTCCGGTTCCGCCCATACAATGTGGTCCTTATTCACAAAGAACACCTTTCCGGTAGTCTCTCTCAGCTCTACATCAGACATGACAATAAATTTGGCATCTGATTTGGTGAACAGATCTGATGCTCTTTCCTGCATACCGATATTCACCTTTCCTGATATGGTAGAGCCGTCCGTGGTTTTGATGGTAAGCTTTCTGTAAACCTTTCTGTAACGAATCTTCTTATCTTCCATGTTGTCATACTCCTTTTGTAATCGTTCATAGGTTCAGGGTTCAACGTTCAGGGTTAAGGACAAGGAAAGGCATTGAAGACTCGAAGTCCTCGTTAAAAAGGCTTATTTTCCCAAGTAATTGCCAATTTGGCTCCAAATTTTGGATTAGGCCTGACGAAGTTGACGCTTTTTTCGTAAATATACATTCCAAATGCAGTCCAGGGACGAGAATCGAACCTTGAACCTCTGAACCTTTGAACCCGTGAACGCCTACGCACATAAAAATCACTAAATGTCTAATTGGAAACGTATCTTATGAAATAATATTACGGAAAGGGGGTATCCATTTAGAGCAAGTCGCTCCTATTTTTTTGTGTTTCATCAACAAGAGCCCGATAAGGCGTTGACGCAGTGCAGACCGCTAGTTCCATCAGTCGATAGAAAA
>JAFDAP010000564.1 GCA_019313765.1 Deltaproteobacteria bacterium
GCGGCAAAAGAAGGAATTTCGGCCTTTTTGGAAAGAAGAAAACCGGAGTTCAAAACCTGACCCCAATCCCTGATAAGCAAAATGCGCTATGCGATTATCACCAACCCTGTTTCAGGCAAAATGACCGTCGATGAGAAACGCTCCGCACTGGCGAAGCCCGCCGAGATCCTGGGTGCGGAAATACACGGACTGGATACGGTCAAAGCGGAGGAGCTTTCCCAGTGCGCCCGGGAACTTGCCACCCGTTGCGACGTACTTGTCACGGCCGGAGGTGACGGGACACTTTCCGACATCATCAATTCTATTGATACGGCCCGTACACCAATTGCCTTTCTCCCATTAGGCACAGGTAATGCGATGCAACACGCCCTCAAATACAAGGGGGGCCTGGCCAATATTGCGATACGCATCAGAGACGGCAATATACATGAATACGACCTGGTTAACTGCGACGAAAAGAGGCGTGCGTTTACAGTATCGGTAGGGATCGAGGGCACGGTCATCCGGCTCCGGGACCAATACCTGTCCCAGGGTGCTATTGGCTTCAATGCCTATTTCAGGGCTGTTTTTAACTCGTATTTCAAAGAATATAAGCGGACCTTCGCCAGGATTACCGTTGATGACATAACCTTTGAGGTGAATAATCTTTTAAGCCTGATGGTAGTCAAGCAGCCATATTATGGCTTCGGGATGAATGTTGTGCCGGGGGCCCGATTCGACGACGGGCAACTGCATATTTTGTGCATCAATTCGGGGCTGTTTATGTCTGCCATGGCAGTGGCGACCTCGTTCACTCTTGGCAATCGGATCGGCCAATACCGCACAGCCCGGCAAGTGACTGTAAATTCGGGACGGCCGCTGGTATTGCAAATTGACGGGAACGACGCCTGGGAGGCTGACGCGTTTCTCTTCACAGTTCTCCCGAATGCACTGAAGATCAAATGCTAAGGAGAGGCTTAAATAGACCGTATATTTGCGGCATCTTCGCTTTACTTGCGGCTCTTGTTTTTTCGGTTCCCTTGTCTGCGATGGATAATAAAAATATAACGGTTCAAATAATTCCCAAAGAGATTACACAGGGGGATGCAGTCCTTGTGAGGGTATCCTGTTATGATCCACTTCGGAGTATCCAGGGAGAGTGGCAGGGGAAAAAACTTTCCTTCTATGGGGAGAAAAACGGGGCCGTCTTTTCATTATTAATTGGCAATGATCTCGACGAGGCCCCGGGCAAGAAAACCATTATGCTGAATATCACAGGCCCCAAAGGCAATACCTATAAACTGCCCGTTACATTCACGGTCTCAAAGAAAGATTTTCCCATGCAGCACCTTACCCTCCCGTCAAGAATGGTTTTTCTGAGCCCGAAAAACCTGGCGCGTGTCAATAACGAAAAAGCGGCCGTTGATCGACTCTGGGAAATGTCAGCAATGGAAAAGAAATGGAAGAGGGCCTTTATCATGCCTGTCCGGGGAACTGTTCTCTCCCCATTCGGTGTTCGAAGGTTTATCAATAATGCCCCGCGGAGCCCACACTCAGGCATTGATCTGAGAGCAAAAGCGGGCACCCCCGTTCTTGCATCGAGCGACGGAACTGTCGTCATGACCTCGGAGCTTTTTTTTGCAGGAAAGGCCGTGTTTCTCGATCATGGCATGGGCATTATTACCATGTATTTTCACCTGTCCGAAGTTCATGTAAAGGAAGGAGAAAAGATGGCACAGGGACAGATTTTAGGCCGGGTCGGACAAACGGGCCGTGCGAGCGGCCCCCATCTGCATTGGGGAGTCCGTATTCACGGCAACCGCATTGATCCGCTGTCACTGGTGCGCGTGTTCAAAGAGGAGTAAAAATCCTGGTCCGGAGGACCAGGATTTGGTTACCCCCAGAGGGAATTTGCTTTGTTGGAGTCTCATCGACTTATTGAAATTCCAAATATCAAATCCCAAATATCAAACAAATTCCAATGACCAAAATTCGAAAATCCAAACAATGTCTTGTTCTGGAAGGTTTTGATCATTGAATATTGAAATTTGAGATTTGTTTGTTATTTGGTGCTTGGAATTTGTACTTTTAGACACGAAAATCCAAGGCAGAGCCATCTAGCTCTGACCTAGCCCA
>JAFDAP010000565.1 GCA_019313765.1 Deltaproteobacteria bacterium
CTAAAAGGGTTGCTCCTTCGGCAGTCACACCGCCCAATACTCTTTCTTTCCCAAATACCTCCTCTAACAACTCTAAATTGCCGAGCCCATTCTGAAGGGTGAGAATCGCGGCTCGAAGATCGAGCCACGAAGAGATCTCCTCTGCGGCCTCTCTTGTCTGGTTTGCCTTCACACAGATCAGGGCCACATCAGTTTCTTCCGGGGCCGTTCCTGTTACAACCGGAACATGAACCCTCTCTTCTCCGGCTGCTCCTTCTATGAGGATGCCACTCTTGTTAATAAAGTCGGCCCTTTCAGGCTTATAATCTACAATCATCACATGATGTCCGGCTTTTTTCAGGCGGCTTGCGAAAAGACAACCCATGGCGCCAGGGCCCACCACCAAAAAATTCATTGCTTCACTCCTGTCCCGAGTCAAATTGCCTCATTTTGAGTGCCTAAAGTTTATCCCGTTCAATGCGAAGCCTATTTAACTGGGGTGAGTCCCGCCCAAACGCGGGATTAGATTTTACCGGGTCTATTTTAAGAAAGCCGATCTTCACAAAAAAATGGGCGGAGCCTTCCTTAACTTTAGTCCCGCCTGAGGCGGGATTAGGCACTTTATTCACTATATTTTATCAGCCTCTCCTACCTTCATGGTAAAGCTATGCTCGGGCCCGGGGAATATCCCCTTTTCCACCTCTTCTCTGTACTGAATAAGGGCCTCCCGTATTTGGGGGGCCAAATTGATGTACTGCTTTACCATCTTGGGCGTGAACCGCTCGAAGAGACCCACCAGATCATGATAGACCAAGACCTGACCGTCGCAATACTTGCCAGCGCCTATTCCAATGGTAGGGATATTCAGCTCATTGGTAATCCTGGAGGCTACCTGGTCCGGGATACATTCCAAGACAATCATGAAGGCCCCTGCCTCTTCGAGGTCTTTTGCGGAATTCACAAGCTCTCTTGCGCCTTCTGCGTCCTTCCCCTGAACCTTAAAGCCGCTGAGCTTGGTAGCGGTCTGGGGGGTCAGCCCGATGTGGGCGCATACCGGTATGCCGGCATCTACAATCGCTTTGACCACGTGGGCCATTTCAGATCCCCCTTCGAGTTTTACGCTTTCACACCCTGCATCCTTTATGAACCGTCCGGCGTTTTCCACCGCCTTCTCGACGCTCACCTGATAGGACATAAAGGGCATGTCTCCGATAACAAAACTTTGGTTTGCCCCCCTGCATACGGCTCTGCAGTGATGAAGCATCTCTTCCATAGTCACGGGGACCGTGGATTCATAACCGAGAACGACCATGCCCAAGGAATCTCCTATCAGTATCGTATCTATCTCGGCCTGATCAACCAGGCTGGCCGTGGGGTAATCATAGGCCGTCATCATGGTAATTTTCTGGCCTTCATCCATTTTTTTTTGCAAATAACTGATGGTGACTTTTTGTCGTGCCACTTCTTCCACCTCCTATGGTTTTATGATCCTTCGTGTTCTTCGTGATCTTCGTGGTGAACAAATTTCCGCGTATTTAGAGCACAAATCCACCCATAAGTGCCTAACACCTACTGGCCCGGGTTTTGGTTGTACCGACGGAATTGCCAATAAAAAAAGGCCTTCCGGTGAAACCGCAAGACCTTTTTGTGAGTTGGGGAATATTGGCAGGGGAAGCAAATTGAATTATCGATTATGAGCTTCCCTGCTATTAAAGACCTTTCAGACTACTTAGTGTCCATCCAGAAATGAGATAGTTTTCGCAAGGTCAAGAAAGATGAGGATTTTAACCACAGGAATACATTGAAGTATTTCGAGGATTAAAATCCGAATCTGACGAAGAGATTGCGGAAAATAGCCATTTATGGGTGGGGCACTACTTAACCGTCCCGGTCAACTCCAACAGCCGATCCAAGCGGTGTCACCTTCAGGAAATCTATTTTTAAAAGATAATGATAAAGAACTACCCACGGGTAAGCGTCCATTATTGCAAGGATCACCTCGCCTATTGGGTGCTGATTGTAAAAAAAATAACAAAAGGAATGGCCTTTGTCAACCAAATTCCGAGCCCTTAATCCAGCTTACTTATAACAGTGAAAAATGCGTCAAATCCCTCGATTTTCATTTTATGGTTGA
>JAFDAP010000023.1 GCA_019313765.1 Deltaproteobacteria bacterium
GCGGGTCTTGAAATCATTCGGCAATTAGCAGACATGATGAAAGAAACGAGTGAAAACCGTAAATTTGACATACGTATAGGGATAAACACCGGTCGCGTGGTGGCAGGCAATATGGGATCACCAAAAAGGATGGAGTACACGGTCATCGGGGACCCGGTCAATATCGCCTCGCGATTAGAATCCATTGCCCGGCCCAACCAGATTCTTATCGGTGAGGAGACCTTCAAACGCGTCAAGGGTAAATTTGACATGAAAAAGGTGGGAGCCAGAAAAGTTAAAGGGAAGAGATCGAAGATTATGGTTTATGAAGTGAATTCCTAATCTTCTTTTTTCTTTTTGCGAATAATGGAGGCGATATTTTTTGTCAACAGGTTGTAGCTTTCCGTTAGTTTTTTCAATTTTTCTTCACTTTCCATTGACCGGCGCCCCGCATTTTTCAGCCTCACCTTGAGCGCGGTGATATCCGTATTGATAACGATACATTCTTCAACCTCTCCCGAAGGTGCGGGGCCCGGCTGGACCCTGACAATCATATAAACGGGCTTGCCCTTACTGGTACCATACTTCCATTCCAGACCCTTGAAAGACTCTCCCTTCAACACTCGAAGGATCGTGTCCCGGAACTTAGGACGGTACGCCTTTGATACTAATGATAAGGCACTTTTTCCGAGTGCCTGGGATTCAGGATAACCAAAGCTCCTCTCGCATGCCTTGTTCCAGGCCGCTATTCTGCCCTTGGAGTCCACCCTGAATACCGGGTACCACGAGTTGTCGATACTGGAAATCACGGGCTCTGGCCCGGCATTTGGTCCTTCGTCGCCCTCTTGGACATCATGGATGATCTGTATGGCACCTTTTACCCTGCCATCCTCATCCAAGATCGGGGCCGCTCTAATGCTTGCCTGCACACCCCCCTTCAGCTTGGGAAGCAGTGCATCTACAGAAAAACTCCCGCTGTCTGTCATGGATATAATGGATTCGCTGTATTTTTCATAAAGCACATCCGGATTATCCAGCAGTTTGTCGGCCATGCTTCCCTCTTCATCTAAGGAAAACCCTTCCCAGACCGGTTTGCCTAATATATCCTGGGGCGCAATACCAGTCAACTCATGGCAGGCACGATTCCATTCCACCACACGATGGCTGATATCCAGTACAAAGGTGGGGACGGGCAGCCTTTCAAAAATATTCTCCATGTATCTTCGCGAGTCCGCGAGCATCCTGGATTTTTCCTGTTCACGCGTGCGGGCATCGTCTCTTTCCTTTTCAAATAAAAAAGCAAACAGGAGGATTGCCAAAAGGCCCGTGAGGTAAAAACCCAATGAATAAATCGGGGAAATTTCAGGAGGGATGAGGTTGATGAATTGGTGACCGGTCCGGAACAGGGTAACGGACAGGCCGCTTTCCATAAACACTAAGCATGCCCAAATGGTCCCCCACATGTAACCGGTCAGGAAAATAGCTAAAAGAATCAGGGCCGCATTCCACACCCAGGATAGAAGTATCAGCCCTTCCGGGGACATGCCCCCGCTCTTCCATCTGATTATGATGAAGAGTGCCCATAGGATAAATACGGCAAAATTGCTGCTTAGAGTGAGATTCTTGGTCAGTCTTAGAACAAGCATCACCCCGAGCCCGCAGAGGCCGGCAATGATGCTGATGTAAAAAAGCAGGAAGGCCCCGATACTCAAATAAAAAAGCCCCAGAAGCGGGGCCACAATGACAAAGACCAGCTCAAACATGTTGAGAACCCGGGTCTTTCTCAAGGTTTCAGCATCCGCCAGTTTCAGGCCGCTGGTCAGGAAATTATTGAATAGAGCGTTTGTTTTTAAACCCATAGGCGGGGTAAAATCATTTTCTGTTTAATTTAAACCGTGTAAATGTTCTCGGGCCGTTCAATCCTAATCAAACATGCAGGGACATGAATCAGGCATCTCAAATTATCCGAATAAATATCCGGTGTCGTCCAATAAGTCCAAAGTGAGATACTCTACTTCCCCTTTGTTGTTGAGCCGCACCAATAGGTAATTATATCCATCCTTGAATAGGTTGAAATCAGCGTGAATCGTCATAACGCAGGAACCATCGAAAGGATCATGTGTTATCGAATATCTAAAACGATTCTTCGTAGTAATTGTAAGCTTGAGAGCCTCACTGATTTTCTCTACCGCGTCTTCGGGAATGCCGGTTCCATTTATGAGGACCTGATACGTCGGAGATGACGGATCATCCGATTTTGGAAAATATTCATCATTCTCCAACATATACGTGATTTGTCCTTCCACTAACGGTTTCATCGTAATAACGGCTTCCGAGCCGTAAGCACGCTGCTGCCAGGTGTTGTACAGGGGCATGGCCGTGGCCCCCAAAATTCCCAAAATAGCCACCACTACCATAAGTTCGATAAGGGTAAACCCGCGTTCCTTTTTCATGAGGATTCACCTCCCGACGGTTGTGTGTATTTTAATCCCTTAGGCGTGAGGATAATGTTCATATCTCCCGTCCTGGCATCTGCAATGGAAAGTTCATAGCCGGTCCTGGGGTCTTTAATATATGAAAGCCTATCCAAGATTTGAGTCTGATCCTTCCTCATTTGCAGATATTTAGGGACCAGATCGGTTAAGGTCCCGGGATATCTGTTTCCTTCGTAATGGGCGTAGCGCTTGAGTGCCCCGTCGACCAAAAAGAGAAGCACCCTGTTTGCCTTGCCCCTTTCCAGGACAACGCCGGTTTTCTCCGGGGCCTTTTGCCCGCCAAAGATAATGACCGCCCACATCACTAAGATTAAAGTCGAAGAGACCGTCAGGAAGAACTGAAAAGGACCCCACTTCTTTTTCTTTATGCCCTTTTTCGCAACCGCCTTCTCTCGCTTTTCCGTCAGGCCGGAACCGACTGCCGAGATAGAGTGGAGCATGGCGCATTGAAAACAGGTATAAACGCCTGGCCGGGTTTCTTCAGCACAATCTTCGCAGAGCGGGGCATTGCAACTGGAACAAATGTGTGTCGCCTTTCGATCAGGATGATGTTTACACTGCATTTGAGTTTAATGACCTCGTATGCACACAGATTTTAGAAGTCCACCTCTTCAACCAAAAAAATCTAATAAGATTAGTATGTTTAGTCAAGAAAAAACAATTCATGCCTTTATTGTTTGACAATCTCGTAAAAAGTCGTCACCCCGGCGAAAGCCGGGGTCCAGGTCAGGCATAAGTTTCTGAAAACACTGGATTCCCGCCGGGGCAGAGCCCCTCTGGGGCGGAGCCCGGCTTGGCCGTCATCCCGGACTCCGATCCGGGACGGAATGACGGGAAAGGGAACTTTTCAACTTTTTACGAGTCCATCATTGTTTAGGAATTTCCTTTTTCAAAAGCGGCGTAGCCGCGTTTCATAAAATCGCGGAGCGATTTTATAACTTGATCAGGCTTCAACCTCCGGTCTCAGGTCGTTTCGACAATAAGGACAAACCAGCCACTCCGGTTGAACTATTCTCTTGCAGGTATCGCAGGTGGGGACCAGCGGACGCTTGCAAAAGGGACAGTCCCTGAAATCGAGGCTTACCGCCTTGCCGCAGTTAGAACAAATAGTGGTCAATTCCTCTTTCTGGTAGACCGCCCTGAGGACTTCCTCTATGGTCGTAATCCCCTGCTGGATCTTCTGGAGCCCGCTGTAACCCAGTGTAGTCATGCCGGTTGCCATGCCCGCTTCCCTGATGGCGTCAGCGGTGGCCCCGGATTGGACAAGTTCCCTGATTTTGTACCCCACAATCATGATTTCCTCAAGGGCTGTCCTTCCCTTGAATCCCGTTTTATTGCATTTTTCGCAGCCGGCCCCCCGGTAGAATTTAAAGGGGAGGTCCTCCTGAGTCATGCTGATCCGGGAGAGCAGTTCAGGATTAGGTATATATTCCTCCCTGCAGTCAGGGCAGATGACCCTCACTAATCGCTGGGCAACAATACCGACTAAGGAGGATGAAATCATAAACGGAGGAATTCCGATATCTATAAGCCTCGTGACGGCTGATGCAGCGTCATTGGTATGAAGGGTCGACAGCACTAAATGGCCGGTCAGTGATGCCTGTAGTGCAATCTCTGCGGTCTCCTGGTCCCTGATTTCACCAACCATCAGGACATTCGGGTCCTGTCTCAAGATAGAACGGAGAATAAAAGGGAAGGTCAATCCTACCTTTTCATTGATCTGGACCTGGTTGATTCCCGGCAGTTCGTACTCCACAGGGTCTTCTACCGTAATAAGGTTGGCTTCATCGGACCTGATCTCGCTCATGCAGCCATAAAGGGTTGACGTCTTTCCGCTCCCGGTAGGGCCTGTAATTAAAATCATGCCCTGGGGTCGCCGAATAAATCGTCTCAGGATGATTATATTTTCTCCACTGAAGCCGAGATCGTCTAACGACATGGAAGCTTCCTGTTTGTTCAAGATCCGGATAACGGCTTTCTCGCCATAGAATGTCGGAAGGGTGGAGACGCGTAAGTCAGCAGAAAAATTCTTGGCCTTGACCTTGATCCTGCCGTCCTGGGGGAGCCTTCTTTCGGCAATATCCATGCCCCCCAATACCTTGATACGGGAAATAATGATGGGCTGAGTCCACTTCGGGAGTTTTATAGATTCCTGTAACACCCCGTCAATGCGGTTTCTCACCCTGACGTATTTCTCCTGGGCCTCAACGTGGACATCACTGGCCCCTTTCTTGATGGCGTTACGTATGATCAGGTCAACCATTTTGACAAACGGCGAATCCTGGAGTTTGTCTATTTCCTCTTCCGCATCAATCTCCTCCTCTTCAGAGGTAAACTCCAAGAATTCTTCCTTGGCCAACTCATCCGTAACATCGCTGATGGATTTTTCCGGGTGGTAGTGTTTCTGGAGCCGATCAAGGATCTGAGTGGCTGTAGATATGGCGGGCTGAATATTGAAACCGGTTATAAACCGTACTTCCGTCATCATATTGAGGTCAAGCGGATCGGCCATACAAACATGAAGCACATTATCATTCCTTTCAATGGGAATGCAGAAAAACTTCCGGCAAATCTCCTCTGGGATGGATTCAATTACGCCATCCGTAATGTCATAATCCGCTAAGTCGACAAAGGGCACCTTTAGTTGCATGGCCAAGGCAAAGGCCATCTCAGATTCTGAAATAAACTCCAGTTCGACCAAGACCTGCCCCAACCTTCTACCCGTACCTTTCTGGGAATTTAGTGCCTCATCGAGGTTGGCACGGGTCAAAAGGCCGGTTTCCACCAACAATTCACCCAGTTTTCGCCTGTCGACAAAAATTTTCTTTTCATTTGGGGGGTGAAGGCGTTTTACTTTCTGTTCCGGCATATGACTGTTCCTTTCCTATGGCTTTGCTGTGTGCTGCTACGCATTCTTATCAAAAAAAAAGTAAATTTAACACATTATATCAGCTATTTCAAGGGAAATATTGGCCCAGGGCTCATCACCATTTAAATTCAACAACTGCTTTCGATCTACCCTGCTCGCCTCGCTCCGTTAGCAAACACCCTGTTTTTCTTTGACATTAGCCGTTTGTTCTGATAATTTTTTTAATAATTCTCTTATAAAATTCTTGATTCCAAAATACTTGAAGCTTTCCGGGTCCCGGCCCGGGACACGAGTCAACCTATTGAACAAAGCCACGTGAATGAAAACCTCCGCTAAAAAAACAGATATCCTCATTGCTGCGATCATTGCCCTTGCCTTTATTGCCCTTTCTTTTAAGGCGTTCCCGTTGTTTGAGGGCCTGGAGAGGATTATCTACAGTGTGGAGATGCGGTTGGCTCTTCCCGGGTCTGTGGGGGAAAACAGAATCGCCATCGTAAATATCGATGAAAAAAGCTTGAAACAGCTTGGTCCCTGGCCATGGCCGAGGAATTTGATTGCCGAGATGATTAAGATCTTAAAGGCCAACGGTGCAAAATTGATAGGGCTGGACCTGCTTTATAGTCAAAAGGAACAGAACCCCGGCCTGCATGAGATCAAAAAACTCCACGAAAGCATCTCCGAACACCAAAAAGCCGCGAATGATAACCTCTCCCATGACTGGATTCTCGGAAGACTGGAAAAGATTGAAAAGGAGATGGATAACGACAGGGAGCTTTCCCAGGCAGTCAGGGCATCGGGAAATATTATTCTCCCGGTTGTGGGGAAATTCGGCAAGTTCGATACCGAACTCGTTATACCCATTGACTCTTTTCTCAAGAGCAATTCCCTGAAATCCACCCCCCTAAGCAAAGATATTAAGGATCATATCTCAGTGATCCAGCTCAGGACTCCATATAGGGAGCTGTCGGAAAATGCCCGCGGTCTGGGCCACGTCAACCTTTCTCCCGTTAAGAGCATGGAGGGGCAGTCCCATCTACCTTTTATCAACTATCGTGGGAATGTCATACCTTCCATGCCCCTGCGTCTGGCCTTTGACTATTTGAACAAATACCCGGAACATGTGGTTATCCTGAATGAAGGGGTAAAGCTGAACCAACAGTTCATCCCCACAACAAACGGGGAGATCTTTATCAAGTTTAAAGGAGGGAGGAGATCTTTTCCTTACTATTCCTTTGTTGATATATTAAAAGTAAAAAAGGTCCCAGCCGTGTTTGACAACAAGATCGTGCTGATAGGATATACTGCCGCAGAGGGTGGTGTATCTATCAATACACCGGTAGACCCCAATATGCCCCGGGTAGAGTTGATAGCCAATATCATAGAATGTTTCATGGGCGGACGATATCTCAAGCGGCCCAATACCATTTTCTATGTGGAAGCAATTTTGATGCTTGTGCTGGGATTTGTTTCCTCATTTTTCTTTCCCCGGTTAAATTACTTTCCCCGAACCTTGATGATAGGGGCAATGCTTTTTGGCATTTTCCTGACTAGCCTGGTTTTCTTTATGGCCTTTGATATTTGGTTCAAAACCATTTATGTCGCTTTTTCTTTAGTGATCCTTTATGTGGTATTTTCCGTAAAAGAGCTCGTGGTCAGCGAAAAATCCATGATTCTGTCTGCCAAGGAAAGCGTTGAAACAAACAGGATGTTAGGCCTGAGCCTACAGAGCCAGGGCCTTCTGGACCTGGCATTTGAAAAGTTCAGGAAATGCCCCTTGGATGACGCTTTGAAAGACGTCATCTATAATCTGGCCCTAGATTTTGAGCGCAAGCGCATGATGAATAAGGCCGTATCCGTACATGAATACATCCTTCGTGAAGGGGGAACTTTTCGAGATTTACATGTACGCATTCCAAAACTTAAGAAATTCGCCGGAGAGATTCAACTTGGAAAACATGGGGAGCAAAAGGCAGGACAAATTCTGATATCAGACGATCTTGAAATAAAACCAACGATCGGACGATACGAAATCTTAGGAGAGTTAGGCCAGGGCGCCATGGGTGTCGTGTACAAGGCGCAAGACCCCAGGATCAATCGTCTGGTGGCCATAAAGACTATCCGTTTTACCGATGATTTTGAAGAAAAGCAGGCCAAAGAGGCAAAGGAGCGCTTTTTCAAGGAAGCCGAATTAGCCGGCAAATTATCCCACCCCTCTATTATTTCCATTCATGATTTGGGTGAGGACTATGAACTTACTTATATGGCCATGGAGCTTTTGGAAGGAAAGGACCTGGATTACTATTGCCGGAAAAAGAACCTGCTTCCTTTGAGGAAAATCTTAGACATCATTGCCGATGCGGCCGATGCCCTGGACTATGCGCATAGCCATGGTGTCATCCACAGGGATGTGAAACCCGGAAACATTATGCTCCTGAACAACGGAAAAATCAAAGTTACCGATTTCGGTATTGCCAAGGCCGTCTCTTCTTCCCAGACCAAGAGCGGGATTATTTTAGGAACCCCGAATTACATGTCACCCGAACAGATAAACGGAATGCCGCTCGATGGTCGCTCCGATGTTTTCTCCTTAGGTGCGGTGTTTTTCCAGCTTCTGACCGGCATTCTCCCCTTTGGGGGCAAAACCATTACCGAGCTCTTTTATCAGATTACCCAGGTGAAACACCCTTCACCCCGGCAATTCAACCCCAAGGTAATTAAGCCCGTCGAACAACTCCTTGACAAGGCCCTGGCAAAGGACCCGGACAAGAGGTTCCAACGGGCCAACGACTTTACCAGGTATCTTAGACTCTTAGGTCGAAAAATCGACAGCGTCAGGGCAAAACAGGCTAAAACAGCCTAAAAATGGGAGCGGCTTTCAGCCGTGAAATCTTTTTGAAAATTACGCTACACCTTATAATACTCCCGATACCACGACAGAAACTTCCTTATGCCCTCCCTGAGGGACGTCTTGGGATCAAAACCCAAAAGCTCCCTTGATTTTTCAATATCCGCAGAGGTTTCGGCCACGTCTCCCGGCTGAAGGGGCATCATGTTTTTCTCGGCTGTCTGTCCCAGTTCCTCTTCCACAATGGCAATAAAATCCAAAAGGCCCACCGTATCGGAATTGCCAAGATTAAACACATCAAAAGGGACCGGCCTTTTCAGCGCGGCGATGGTGCCGTCTACGATATCGTCAATATAGGTAAAATCCCTTTTCATGCGCCCGTAGTTGTAAACGTTTATGGGCTCGTTCGCAAGAATAGCCTTTGTAAATAGAAAGAGCGCCATGTCAGGACGACCCCATGGCCCGTAGACCGTGAAATACCTGAGTCCCGTGCAGGGGATCTGATAAAGGTGATTGTATGCGTGGGCCATTAACTCATTCGCCTTTTTGGTTGCGGCATAAAGCGAGACAGGGCTGTCAACCCGGTCTTCCACGCTGAAAGGGACCTTTTTATTACTTCCATATACGGAAGAGGAGGAAGCATAGACAAAATTCCTGACACCGTATTCCCTGGCCACTTCAAGGAGATTCAAAAAGCCCTCCAAATTGCTCTTTTGATATGAAAATGGGTCCTTCAGGGAATACCTGACCCCGGCCTGGGCCGCGAGATTGCAGATGACATCCACCCGGTGCTCCCTGAATATGTCTCTAAGGGCCTGAAGATTTTGGATGTCCTCCTGGAAAAATGCAAAGTTATCATAAGATTTAAGGATCTCCAACCGGCCCCTTTTCAGGTTGACATCATAATAGGGGTTCAGGTTGTCAATACCGACAACGCTCTCCCCCATATCCAGCAATTTTCTTGACAGATGAAACCCGATAAAACCCGCGGACCCTGTAACCAGTATGGGTTGATTATTTTCAGTCATAATGAAGTCTCCCTTTCAGATGCGGCGTTATTTTGTCTCTTGTTGAACATATTTTGGCATCCAGGATTCAATAGCAGAAAACCTTTGACAATGCCATAAATTTTTGCTTTCCAGCGGGGCAGATCCTCGGTATTTACAGCCGGTCGTAGTCCCGCCCTGCGGGATTCTCGGACAGCCTCCTAGGGCCTTCTTGTAGGGTCGGCCACCGTGCCGACCCATTAACTTCCGGCGGGCTTACATTGAAAGCCTGGTCCTTTGGGCCAGGACTTTTATTTCGTATATGAGGCGAGGGCAGGCGCAAAAAAAAAGATTGTATCCGGAAAATCAAATTGTTGGTTTCCGAATACAATCTTTATAAAGGGTTTTTGTGACGGGGATAAATCCCGTCACGTTTACTGTATTTTAAGGGAGAACAACTATGTTACATCATTCCTCCCATTCCTCCCATTCCTCCCATTCCGCCTCCGGGGGGCATTCCGGGCATGTCATCCTTCTTCTCCGGTTTATCCGCAATCATGGCCTCGGTGGTCAAAAGCAGGGATGAAACCGATGAGGCATTCTGAAGTGCAAACCGGGTGACCTTTGTGGGGTCAAGAATTCCCGCATTTAACAGGTCCTCAAATACGTCCGTCTCCGCGTTGTAGCCAAAGGCACCTTTCTTTTCTTTGACCTTTTCCACTACCACGGAACCCTCGACCCCGGCATTGTTGGCAATCTGCCGGATCGGTTCCTCTAAGGCCCTCAACACAATATTGACGCCCGATTGTTCCTCGCCTTCCAGTTCCAGCTTGGAAAGGGCAGGGATCGTTCGAATATAGGCAACACCGCCTCCTGGGACAATTCCCTCTTCAACGGCGGCCCTTGTTGCGTTCAGGGCATCTTCAACCCTGGCCTTTTTCTCTTTCATTTCGATCTCTGTGGCCGCGCCGACGTTTATCACTGCCACGCCCCCGATCAATTTGGCTAATCTTTCCTGCAGCTTCTCGCGATCGTAATCGGAGGTGGTTTCTTCCACCTGTGCCCGGATCTGTTTGACCCTTCCTTCCAAATCACTCCTCTTGCCGCCGCCGTCCACGATCGTGGTGTTGTCCTTGTCGATATTTACCGTCTTGGCGGTTCCGAGATCGTTCAGGGTAACATTCTCCAGTTTCAGGCCAAGGTCTTCGGAGATTACGCGCCCGCCTGTAAGAGTGGCAACGTCCTCAAGCATGGCCTTTCTCCTGTCACCGAACCCGGGGGCCTTTACCGCTGCCACCTGAAGGGTCCCTCTCAGCCTGTTGACCACTAATGTGGCAAGGGCCTCTCCCTCGATATCCTCGGCAATGATCAGGAGCGGTTTGCCCATCTTGGCAATCTGCTCTAAGATAGGAATCAGGTCCTTCATGGTGCTGATCTTCTTCTCGTTGAGGAGAATATAAGGCTCGCTCAGATCGGCCACCATTTTTTCCGCATTTGTAACAAAGTAAGGGGAGAGGTAACCGCGATCAAACTGCATGCCTTCCACCACTTCTAAGGTGGTGTCCATGCTCTTGGCTTCCTCCACCGTAATGACGCCTTCTTTTCCTACCTTGCTCATGGACTCGGCAATGATGTTTCCGATGGTCTCGTCATTATTCGCCGAAATAGTACCTACCTGGGCGATTTCGTCCTGGTCCTTTGTAGGCTTGGAAATCTTTTTGAGTTCCTCGACTGCGACTTCCACGGCCTTTTCAATACCCCTCTTTAATGCCATGGGATTGACCCCGGCAGCCACTAATTTGGA
>JAFDAP010000566.1 GCA_019313765.1 Deltaproteobacteria bacterium
CTGGAGGGACGAGTGTTATTCTCCCTCGATTTGACCCGGACCTTGCACTGAAACAGATTCAAGAACATAAGGCGACTGTGTTTATCGAATTTCCGCCCATGCTGGCTAAAATGCTCGAGATGGTATCCGGGGGAAAATACGATTTTTCCAGTTTAAAGACCGTTATGGGCATGGAACCTCCCGATATGATCAAAAAGGGCCAGGAGATAACCGGGGCCACCTTTTGGACGGGATACGGGCAATCGGAAACCACGGGGATTATCTGCTACGCGCCATTTTCTGACCGGCCAGGCTCCGCAGGATTGCCGGGTTTTATGGCCGAGGTTGAAATAGCCGATGATTCGGGGAAGATTGTTGAAACTGGAGAGTCAGGCGAAATAGTGGTCCGCGGGCCAATTGTGTTCAAGGGCTATTGGAATCTGGAAGAGGACAATAAACATACTTTTCGCGATGGCTGGCACCATACAGGAGACACGGGTCGCTTTGATGCCGACGGGTATCTATGGTATGAGGGTCGAAAGCCCGAAAAGGAGCTCATCAAGCCGGGCGGGGAAAATGTTTATCCGGCCGAGGTGGAGCAGGTGATACTGGAACACCCGGCAATTGAAAAAACCGTGGTTTTTGGTGTGCCTGATCCAAAGTGGAAGGAAGGTATCAAGGCCGTCTGCCGGTTGAAAATGGGAGAGACCATTGAGCCCCAGGAGCTTATAGATTTTGTCGGGGAGCGCATAGCAAGATATAAGAAGCCCCAGTACGTGGAGTTTGTTCCTGACTTTCCTCTGCTTGACGATGGCTCGCCGGACAGGGTTAAGATAAAGAAGCTTTATGGGGGTTGAGGACAGGATGAGGGGGTTCCCCATGTTATTGAGAACTCACAAAAAACTAATATGGAGGTCAATTTATGGAAATCAGGGATTCGGTTGCAATTGTAACGGGAGGTGCTTCAGGTCTGGGGGAAGCATGTGTTCGCGCCCTTCTTGGCGAGGGAGGGAAGGTATCGATCCTCGATTTTGCCGAGGAAAGGGGCCACAAGGTTGCATCTGAATTGGGAGATGCCGCTCTCTTCTGTTTGACAGATATTACCAAAGAAGAAGATGTTCAGGCGGCAATAGATAAGACGGTTGAAGCATTTGGCGCAATCCACATCGCAGTCAATTGCGCAGGGGTGGGAATACCGGCCAAGGTCTTGGGCAAGGAAGGTCCAATGAGCATGGACCATTTCAATAAAGTCGTGCAGATCAACTTGATGGGTACCATGAATGTTGTTAGGTTGGCTGCCGAAAAAATGGTGAAAAATCAGGGGAATGATGATGGCGAAAAAGGGGTAGTGATCAATGTGGCCTCTGTCGCGGCCTTTGACGGGCAGATCGGCCAGGCCGCATACAGCGCTTCCAAGGCCGGCGTAGCCGGCATGACCCTCCCGATTGCCCGTGAGTTTGCGGAATATGGAATAAGGATCATGACCGTTGCCCCGGGGATCTTCCTTACTCCCATGCTTGAGGGACTCCCGGAAAACGTGCAGGAGGCCCTTGGAAAGATGGTGCCATTCCCAAAACGATTGGGAGAACCGCGTGAATTTGCAGGGCTGGTCCAGCATATTGTTGAAAACGCCATGCTGAACGGCGAGGTGATCCGGCTGGACGGCGCCATAAGAATGGCGGCAAAGTAATTCTTTATACATAACACCCCCTCCCAGGGAGACTGTTTCGTAATTGTGGTTTCAGCCCTATATGTCATTTGAGTGTAACCTTTTTTCGTGCATTCTTTCTCATAGCGTAGCGCAGGGCTTTAGCCCTGCATCAAAATGGCAGAGCTAAAGCTCTGCGCTACAAAAAAAGGTTAGTCATGACATTGCGACTCATCCTCCGGGGAAAAAGGGGTTTTGGGGAGAGGAAACACCTATGGATTTTGACCTTACTGAAGAACACAAGATGATCCGGGACATGTCGTGGGACTTTGCTACGGAAGTGATCGCCACACGTTCCGAAGAAATGGAAAAGCCCGGAGAGTATCCGTACGACATCATTGATCAGATGGCCGAATTAGGGATGATGGGCATCCCCTTTCCGGAGGAGTACGGCGGCAGCGAAGGCGACTGGGTAGGAATGCA
>JAFDAP010000567.1 GCA_019313765.1 Deltaproteobacteria bacterium
CAGCCTCCTAGAAACAGCCCTTTTTTTTTTTTTTTTCGCCTGCCTATTTGTAGGGCGGGCCACCGCACGCGGCGCAAGCGCCTGCGCTGCGCGTGCCCGCTTTTTCTTTTATTTTCCATTGAAAACCTGGGCCTCCCCCGCGTAACGGGATCTTCGATGGGCCCGTCGTAGATCCCGCTACGCGGGGGTCAGAGCTAGATGGCTCTGCCTTGGATTTTTGTGTCTAAAAATACAAATTACAAGCACCAAATTACAAATACCATGCCAAAGGCAGGTAAAAATCTCAAATTTCAATATTCAATGACCAAAACCTTCCAGGACAAGACATTGTTTGGATCTTCGAATTTTGGTTATTGGAATTTGATTGTTATTTGGGCTTTGTTATTTGGGATTTCAATAAGGCAATAAAACTCCAACAAAGCAAATCCCCCTGGGGATAACCAAAGCCTGGTCCTCCCTCCGGGCCGGAGGCTGGGCCTGGAATTTGTGATTTCCAATGCTCCGAGAACGGATACAAAAATGGGGATAGAACATGCCGCTCAATGAACTGTTACCGAAAGCGATAAAACTGTATCCAAAAAAAGAAGCAATCGTCTGCAACGACACGAGATTAACTTACGATGAATTCGGCAGACGGGCGTGGCGGCTCTGTCACGGGTTGATTAAGCTGGGCCTGAAAAAGGGGGATCGCCTGGCTATTCTCCATGAGAACTGTCACATTTTTTTGGAGACCTACTTTGCCGCGGCCCATCTGGGGCTAATCCTTGTGCCCCTGAATTTCAGGCTGTCACCGAAAGAGATTGGCATGATCCTTAAGGACAGCGGGTCGCGTATGCTGGTGGCACAGGCGAGGTTCCGGGATGAAGTTCGGTCTGTCGTGAAACTCGTGCCCGGGATTGCAAGAATAATCTGGACACAGAGATCTGCCGGAGAGAAAACAGAACCCGGTGACATGGACTACGAAGGCCTTTTGAGTGTTCAACCTGAAACACCTCCGGCCGGACCTGTTATTGAGGACACGGACGTGGCGCATCTTTATTATACCAGCGGGACCACGGGCCGGGCCAAAGGCGTGATGTTGACGCACAAAAATGTCAAGACCCATGCCCTGGGCACAATTGCAGAACTGCATCTCACCGACAAAGACCACTGGATCCATGTGGCCCCCCTTTTCCATTTAACCGATGCCTGGGCCACATTTGCCGTTACCTGGGTGGGCGGGAAGCACGTCATGATCCCTTCCTTTGATCCTGTTGAAGTATTTAAGGCAATAGAAGAAGAAAAGGTGACCATCACCAATCTGATCCCTACCATGCTAAACATGATGATAAATCATCCTGATGTGGGAGAATACGACTATTCCAGCTTGAGGGTCCTGTTGAGCGGGGGCGCGCCCATTGCACCGGACCTGGTTCGCAGGATTATCGAGACATTTAAAAGTGACTACATACAGACCTACGGCATGACGGAGACCAGTCCCTATCTGACCCTTTCCATCCTCAAGGAGCATCTTGAGGATCTTCCCCGGGAAGAACGGCTCAGGTTCAAGGCCAGCACGGGCAGGGAATTTATAGGGGTAAACCTGAAGGTGGTGGATGAAGAAGGCCGGGAAGTGGCCAGGGATAACAAGCAGGTGGGAGAGATCATTGTAAGGGGAGACATTGTGACCCCCGGATACTGGAACATGCCGGAAGAGACGCAGGAGGCCATCCGGGACGGTTGGCTTTATACGGGCGATCTTGCCGTGATTGACCCGGAGGGTTATGTGAACATTGTTGACAGGAAAAAGGACATGATCCTGACCGGAGGGGAGAATGTCTATTCCACGGAGGTTGAAAATGTCCTTTATATGCATCCCGATATCCTGGAAGCCGCTGTCATCGGGGTCCCGGATCCCCACTGGGGAGAAGCGGTCAAGGCATGTGTGGTGTTAAAGGGGGGGCGTCAATCAACAGTGGAAGAGATCATCTCTTTTTGTAAGGAGCATTTGGCACACTACAAGGCCCCCAAGAGTGTTGATTTTATGGACGCCCTCCCGCGAACAGGCTCGGGTAAGATTTTTAAGAAGGGGTTGCGGGAAGTGCCTAAAGCACCTTAACCACATCGA
>JAFDAP010000568.1 GCA_019313765.1 Deltaproteobacteria bacterium
GCATCGATATCAAAGGTTACGATGGACAAGGCATTCAACGCGTCCATTCCCACACATCGCTGAAAACAGCATCCGGTTTCACGCCCTAACAATCTCCCCATCTTGCTTTTTTTCAGCAGATCTCCCGTGCCCTGATGAATGTGGGTGAAGCGGTTAGTTTTTTTGCCGCTGATATGAGAAACAGCGGTCATGATGTCTTCGTATTCGGGCCGGTGAGCCAACTCATATGTTTTGGCAACCGCCTTCATTGAAGGACGAATAATGGGATTGCCCACCACATCTTCCACGCGTTCTCCGAACATGTAGACCACTAAGTTCAGTTTCCCGAGGCTTTCCTCATATTGTTCCGCTGTCATCATAGCCATTGAAAGTCTCCTTATCTCAAGTGCCTAAAGTGAGCTAAAGTTTACCCGTTACAAACGCGATTACGGGTGGTCACTCAGATTAACGCCCACCCCCTGGCGGCCCACGGATCGTAGCGGGCCTATGCTGATGGGTCAAGAAAATCGGGACGGGTAAATTCCGGGTCAGGATATGTGTAGAATCCCCTGCCGCTTTTTACGCCTAATCCTCCGCCCTCGACCTTTTCTTTCAGGGCCTTTGGGGGTTTGTCTTTTGGGTCACCCGACTCATCATAATAAACCATCTCGATTGCGTGAATGACATCCAGGCCTACTCCGTCCATGAGTCCGAAGGGTCCCATTTTCATCTTGGTGAAGTTCATCCAGGCCCGGTCCACATCTCTGAAATCCACGAAGTCGTTGCCCCACATCCACAATGCCTCCCGTTTGATCGCCCTCCATACCCGGTTGAAGCAAAAACCCAAGAGCTCCTTTTTTACGGTCAAGGGGATACATCCCATGGAGCGCACCCAGGCGATTCCCTGTTCAATGACGTCTTGCGTGGTTCGGGTGCCTCCCATGACATCTGCCATGTTCATCCCTTCCAAGATGTTGTAAAAATGGGTGTTAAGGCATTTTTCAGGCCGACCGCTGCTCTCTTCCATACGGGATATCGGCATGGAGGAACTATTGGTGGCGAAAATAGCCTTGGGGGGCGCCTTTTTGCCGAGCTTCTTGAAAACATCTTGCTTTATTTCTAAATCCTCCGGCACACTTTCCACAACCAGGTCCGCATTCCCAACCGCCTCTTCAAGGTCTGTAACTTGCCGGATCTCACCCTGTATGGCATCCAGCTGATCCCAGGGAATCATTGGCGCGATCCCTTTAGCTTCAATGCTTGAGCGAAGACGGTCAAACGTTTCACTAAAGGCCCCCTCTCGCACGTCATAAATCGTCACATCATACCCGGCATTTGCCGCCAACAGGGCAATCTGGGTGCCCAAAGTGCCGGTGCCTATCACCGTTATCTTTTCAAATGGCTTGCCCATACTCCCTTTTCCTCCTCTTTACGGTCCGGTTAGCTAAATCTTTCAAATAATGAAAACATCTCATCCTTAAAGCTCTTTGGCACTGTAGAAAGCCTTTCTTCAGGAAGAACAACGAACTCACCACTACTTCGGACAAGGAGTCTCCCTTCATTATCTCTGATTTCTGATTTTGCCTTTACCTTGGGGGGCTTTGAGTCGTCTACGAGTTTACCTGTTACCGTTAAAGGGGTCCCGATCGATACGTTTCTTACATACTTAATATCCATCTTTCTTGTCACAACGAAGGTCTTTTTTGAATACATAATGGCCCATGACATCACTTCGTCTAACAGTGTTGATATAATACCACCATGCGCCAGATTCTGCCACCCCTCATGATATTTTCCCAAAGTAATTTCTGAGCAAACAGCATCCCCAAGCGAATAGAACTTCAGATTGAGTCCGATAGGGTTGGCTGTTCCACAGGCAAAGCAATGATGTCCCTCTGGTTTTTCAATATCAACTCTCTTTTCTTCTACAGTCATAAAGTTAGCCTCGCTTGAACGACCTGCACAGTTAGTGTTCGAACGAAAACTAGGATTTTTCGTTCAGATCATGGAAGACGAGAATTTTAACCGCAGGAATACATTGAGTATTTCGAGGATTAAAATTTGAGTCTGACGCAGATATGGGCGAAAAAGACAGTTTTCATTCAGGCACTTATGCGACTTCAG
>JAFDAP010000024.1 GCA_019313765.1 Deltaproteobacteria bacterium
GCAGGGTTCGGGGAAAACCAGGCCAAGGATATAAAGTGCTTTTTTCAAGAACAAGGGCTCACCGTGACCCGGCAATTCACCCTTAAAGGGTGGAGCGCATTCACGATGAATATTGATGGACTCGTAAAAAGTCGTACTTAATGAATCTGTCATTTCGACCCCTTCGCTTCTGTCATTCCGAGCCTCCGGCCCGTAGGGCCTACGCCCCGGAGGCTCGAAATGACAAGTGGGAGAGACTTTTTACGAGGTTGTCAATACGGAGTAGTAAAATCTGGAAAAAGAGAGTATGGTTATTATAGTCGAGTGCAAGGAATTTTCATTCACTTTCAATACATCACATCGAGGAGGTCCATATGAAAAACATTTCTGCCTGTATCCTTATGATCATTTGTTTTTTATTCGCAGCGCCCCTATCTGCACTGGATACCAGGGCTGTTGAGGATTTGGTGGCGGCAGGCAACGCGGCATTTCAGAGATTTGACAACCAGGCCGCGATGGAGTCTTATCAAAAGGCACTGGAAACGGACCCTCAATGCTACGAAGCTGCCTGGAAGCTGGCCAGGGCTTACATTGACCTGGGCGAGAAGCTCACTGATAAAGAGCAACGCAAGGCATACTACCTGAAGGCCCATGAATTGGCAAAAAGAGCCGTTGAGATCGATCCGAAGGCCGCCAAAGGTCACCTCTATCTGAGTATTTCCCTTGGAAGAGTGGCGCTCGATGCAGGCGGAAAGGAAAAAGTCAGATTGTCCAAGGAAATCAAGCGTGAAGTGGACAAGACCCTGGCCATTGATCCCAATGACGACATCGCATGGCACGTGCTGGCGCTCTGGAACCGCAACATTTCTACTTTGAGCTGGATCGAAAAACAGTTTGCCAACATTTTTCTGGGAGGCGTCCCCAAAGAGGCCTCCGTGGAAAAGGCGGTTGAATGTCTCAAAAAGGCGATTCAGCTAAACAATGGCCATATCAATCACCACCTTGAATTGGGTATAACCTATGAGGTATTGGATAAGAAAGAGCTGGCCATCAAGAAATATGAAAAAGTGCTAGAACTTCCCATCAGCGATGCGGATGACGAGGATTATAAGGCAAAGGCTGAAGAGAGCCTGAAAAGGCTCAAGTAAAACGCTCGGGATTCAAAAAAGACCAGGGGGTCATCACGGGAATATCTTGCCGGGATTGAGTATCCCCTTGGGATCAAACAGGTCCTTGATCCTTTTCATCCATTCAAGGCTGTTTCCGTGCTCGGCCTGCATGAATTTCCGCTTTCCGATGCCCACGCCGTGCTCCCCTGTGGCCGTTCCGCCCATGGCAAGGGCCTTTTCCACCATGCGCGCGTTCACCTGATCGATAACGGCCCACTCCTTCTCATCCCCGGTTTTTCCCATAAAAACCAGGTGCAGGTTGCCGTCACCTGCATGGCTGAAGGTATACCCTGGAATATCTGCTTTCCGGGATTCCTCCCTGGCTAAGGCTATGATTTCCGGGTAGGCAGAAATAGGGACAGCCACGTCAATAGCCATATGGGAGCGCCCCGGATGGTTCCGGGTTATCATCTCGCCTAATTCATGACGGGCCTTTAAGAAATCATCCCGTTCCTTTCTTTCAATGCCCGTTCTGAAATCATGGCACCCCGTGTCTCCACAGATATCGCTGGCTATTTCCATGATTTCCGTTAACTGCTTCTGGCTGGGTCCGTGAAACTCCAGAAAAAGTGTCGGCAATACCTCTAAACCCAGTTTCTTCTCCTTGTTGATAAGCGTAATGCATTCAGGGGCCAGGAGTTCCAGGGATGCGGGATCAAGCCCGGCCCGGATCATCTCAAAAACCGCCTTTCCCGCCTCCTCGACGCTCGGGAAAGTCGCCGTGGCAGACGAGAACTCCTCGGGCATGCCGGTCAAGCGGACCGTCGCTTCCACGACTATCCCGAGAGTGCCCTCGGATCCTACAAAAAGATTGATCAAGTCATAACCGGAAGAGGTCTTGGAAGACCGGCTCCCTGTCTCTATGGTCTCACCGCTTGCCAGTACTGCCGAAAGTCTAAGGATGTTCGCCCTTGTTGAGCCATATCGCACCGTCCGTGTTCCGCTGGCGTTATTGGCGATCATTCCGCCTATGGTTGCATTTGCGCCCGGATCAGGGGGAAAAAACAATCCCCGGTGCCTGAGTCTCTCGTTAAGGTCCCGGTAAATTACTCCCGGTTCAACATCGGCCTGAAAATCCGACTCCCTGATTTCCAGTATCCGGTTCATTTTTGAAAAATCGAGTACCAGCCCCCTGCGCACGGGGATCGGGTTCCCTTCCAGGCTGGACCCCGCTCCCCATCCCGTGACAGGGATTGTATGCTCATTGGCGTATTTCAATATATTCGATACCTCGGCCCTGCTTATCGGCCATATTACTGCCTCCGGCCTGGTGGGTGTGTGCTGGGACTGGTCTTTGGCGTGGAGATCGAGATTGGATTCACCCGTTGAAAACCGCTCCGGTTCCACCATGGATTCAAGGTCTTTGATGTTTTGCTTTGTCAGCTTTGCATATTCCATAGTAAACTCTTTTTCCTTATTTGTTGAGATGATGCACAAAATTTTTTAGGTTCTGTTGACTTGCAGACATATCACAGGAAACACCCCTTGTCAGGTGTTAAGTCCGCTCAGGGACAATCTTATAAACGATCGTAGTTAACGAGATTATTCAAATTGGCTTTTTTGCTTTCCATTTTTCGATTATATGCTAAAATATGTACTGTTCGTATCTTCTCAATAACTCGGGGATAAAACCCTTACGGCCTCCGGCCCATAGGGCCTACGCCCCGGTGGGGTAAACTCCGAATAAGGAATTTAGGCGTAAGCCTTTTATTTTTCCGAAAGGCCCTGTTGAATAACCTGAAAGGACAAGAAAGGAGGGAGGAAAATGGCTGTAAAAATCACTATTAAAAGAAGAGTCGCCAAAGAAAAGGAGGCGAAATTATTGCCTCTCCTCATTCAGCTAAGGTCCCTTGCCACGGCTCAACCGGGTTACATCTCCGGCGAAACACTGAGGAATATTGATAACCCTGAGGAATATCTGGTCATCAGCACATGGCAGTCCCTGGATAACTGGAATGCCTGGATCTCCAGCAAGCAAAGGGCCGAGATTCAGGAAAAGGTTGACACATTGTTGGGAGAGAAATCCGAATACGACACCTATCTCTATGGGTAGATGACATCAATTGTTGCGAACCATCCGGTGTCATGCACGGCACCGGACGGCAGAATGGGAGGAAAAATGTCTTACGGCCTGAACAGGGAAGAAGCCCTTGCTCTGGTGAAGGAGTATATCCAGAACCAGAACATGATAAAACACTGCTTAGCCTCGGAAGCGGTAATGGTAGCGTTGGCAGAGCGTTTGGGAGAAGACAATGAAAAATGGGGATTGGCGGGTCTGCTCCATGACCTTGATGTGGAATTAGTGGATGCGGACCTCTCGAAGCACGGCCTTGAAGCAGAAAAAATCCTTCGGGAAAAGGGACTTGACGAAGAAATTGTCCATGCCATTAAACTCCATAACGAAAAGGCCCACGACGAAAAACGTTCTGAAAAGTTTCATTATGCCTTAGCAGCGGGCGAAACCATCACAGGTCTGATAATTGCTACCACCCTCGTGTATCCTGACAAAAAGATCAAAAGCGTCAAGCCCAAATCCATTAAGAAAAGGATGAAAGAAAAGGCATTTGCCGCCAGTGTAAACCGGGATACAATAATGGAGTGTGAAAAACTGGGCATGGACATTAGTGAATTTGCCCAGATCTGTCTTAGCGCCATGCAGGGAATTGCCGATGATCTGGGGCTGTAAGCAGCCACAATCGAGATGCGACCCTTTTTGTGGTAGGAGTTCCGGACAATATTCAGCAACGATCTCCACCTGAGCTGACAAAAACTTATGTAAGGACTATGTTCCGCCGGATAGTTCTTGCCAGGGTTGGCTGAATTATTGCGGATATGAAATAACTGGTTTTGTGGACAATTATAACTCCACAGGATATTGAGTTGTTACATATAAACAGTCAAATAGCAGATCTTCTCAAAAACAGGATATGTGTTTTGATTTACAAGATAAAATTAATCTCCCGCTGTAAGCGGGATTAATCCTGTCAAAAAAATAGACAGATGAACTTCTACCAGATCGGAAACTACTGGAACATAAAGCGCCGCATACTTATATTCATCAGAAGACCCATGCCTGCCATGGTTGAAATCAAAGATGACCCCCCATAGCTGAAAAGCAGGAGCGGTATCCCCACCACCGGCAAAAGGCCCGTAACCATTCCCACATTAATTGCCACCTGCCAGAAAACAATAGCTACAATACCAACAGCCATAATAGAGCCGAACTTATCCTTTGATTCCTTAGCTATGCTTAGTCCCCACACGATCAGGAAAAGGTAGAGCAGAAGAAGAATTACTACACCCACAAATCCCCATTCCTCGGCCAGTACGGAAAACGCAAAATCCGTGTGTTGTTCCGGCAAAAAGTGCAGCCTTGTCTGTGTCCCCTTTAAAAAGCCCTTGCCCCAGAAAAGGCCGGATCCGATGGCGATCTTTGACTGATTGATGTGGTACCCTGATCCTAACGGATCCATATCGGGTCTGACAAATGTTAGGATCCGCATCTGCTGGTATTCTTTCAGGCTGAACCATATGAAGGGGGCCAGGGCCAGGGCCGACGTCACTAAAATCACCAACGACTTCCAGTGGACCTTGACAAATAGAATAATGGAAAAGGACACAACCACCAGAAGCAGGGCAGTGCCGAGGTCGGGCTCCCTTAAGACCAGGCCGGCAGGTATCCCTATGAGTATGAATGGTTGCCAGAGATCCCTCAACCGGTATTCCCGATACCCCCCCTTCTCACTGAAAAACTTGGCAAGTACCATCAAAATGGCGATCTTTGCCACTTCTGATGGTTGAAAGGAAACGGGTCCCAGGCTCAACCACCTCTGTGAGCCGGATGTCACCTTTCCCGCAAAAAGCACTAAAATCAGAAGGGCTATGGAAATGAAGTAGACCGGATAAGCGAATCGTTCTAAGACATGGTAATTAAATGTGGTCATTAACAGGAAAACAAAAAACCCGATCAGGAACCAGGATATCTGTTTGGCAAAGACCTGAGACCCTCCAACTTCCCGAATCGCATAAGTGGCGCTATAGAGATTAAGGATGCTGATTGCCGCTAAAATCAGCAGCAGGACCATCAAAACCCAGTCGAAATTTTGAATCAGCCTGCGATCAAACATGATAACCTCTACTTCTCCACCCCTAAATACGCCTTAATCATTTTCCTGGCGATCGGTGCGGCCGCACTCCCTCCGTGCCCGCCATGCTCGATCACTATTGCCAACGCAATTTCAGGCCTTTCCGCAGGGGCTATGGCCACAAACCAGGCATGATCTCTGAATTTCAATGGGACTTCACCCCTCGGTTTCAGGAGCTTTTCCTTGTCAAGGGCCACAACCTGTGCCGTGCCGGTCTTCCCTGCAACCGTGACTTGTTTCAATCTGGTCCTTGACCCTGTGCCATGGGGTTCATTGACCACGGCAATAAGCCCGTTCTTTACAAGCTCCAAATGCTCCTCTTTGATCCCTGCTCTCCCGGTCAGTTCAGGGGCAAATTTAAAAATCTTCTCACCGTCAATTTTTTCCACGCACCTGGTCACCTGCGGCCTGTACAGAGCACCCCCGTTAAAGACGGTCGAGATCATTGTGGCCATCTGGATCGGGGTTACCAGCACAAAACTTTGCCCGATTGCCGTGGAGATTGTCTCTCCGGTCTGCCAGGGAACGCCGAATCTTTTTAACTTCCACTGGCTGGTTGGGATCAGGCCAATCTTTTCCCGCCCCGCATCAAACCCGGTCGTCTTTCCAAGCCCGAACCTTTTTGCATAAAGGGCAATCCTGTCAACGCCCAACCTTTTACCAATCTTATAAAAATAAATATCACAAGACTCTCTCAAGGCCCTGTGGAGATTGACCTTTCCGTGCCCATGCTTTTTCCAGCAATGGTATTTATGCTGTCCTAAAGAGTAGACTCCATTACAGACAATCTCTTCTTCCGGATCAATAACACCCTCTTCAAGCCCTGCTAAGGCAACAATGATCTTGAAAACAGAGCCAGGCGGGTATTGCCCGCACAGCGCCCTGTTCTGCAAAGGAAAAGCCTTAGACGAGGCGATTTCTTTCCAGGTCGCCCTGTCTATCCCACGGATAAACACGTTGGGATTGAATGAGGGGCTGTTCGCCAGGGCAAGGATCTCTCCGTCATTGGGATCCATGGCCACAATCGCTCCCTTTTTGCCGGCCAGAGCCCTTTCCGCCAGGATCTGCAGATCCTTATCAATTGTCAAATAAATACTCGCGCCCGAGACAGGGGGCTTGCGTGAAATCACACGTATTTTCCTTCCAGCGGCATCCACCTCCACCTGCTCGCCCCCTCGCACTCCGTTTAATAACGGCTGCCATTTCCACTCCACCCCGGACTTTCCAATCATATCTCCCCTTCTGTTGCCCGGATATTTTCCACTCTTTAACTGGTTCTCGCTGATTTCTCCCAAGTAGCCAAGGACATGGGAGGCAAGCATTCCCCAGGCATAATGCCTCTGGGGTTTCACTTTAATCATGACCCCGGACAGATTGAACCTTTGGGTCTCAATAACTGCTAATTCATCGCGGGACATATCCCTTTTTAGGTAGACGGGCCTGAAGGGATATGCGGGGGATGCCTGTTGAAGTTTTTGCTCTGCCAGTTCAGGGTCAATGCCAATCAACCGGTTCAGGCTTTTCAGGAGTTGCTCCCGGTCTTGAACCCCTTCAGGAATAACGCATAAATCGTAGGACGGGCGGTTGCCCACGAGCATTTCACCCTTCCGGTCATATATGACGCCTCTGAACGGGAGGATGTCGTGGAGTTGAAAACGATTGTCCTCCGACTTGGTCCTGTAGGCTGATCCGCTTAAAATCTGGAGGTACCATAATCTGAGGATCAAAAGGCCGAACACCACCAGGACAATCAACATAGCCCTGCGGAGTTGCTTATTAAAAACCTCTACGGATATGGGATCGAAATCTGAGGTCCTCAAAACATTATTCTCTCTTTGTCAAGGCATTGCGGGTATCTTCCAAAGAAATGGCCCCCAGGCGATTGAACAGGTAAAAAATGATGGTCGCCATAAGGCCGGTAATTATTGCTGATGTCCCTGATATCCAGAAGAAAGACCCTGGAAAGGCAACCTTCGGGGAAAAAAGCACAAGCACGAATAAAAAGAAAATCTTTTTAAATATAACCGCTAATGAAACGATGATCACCTGTCCCTTCGGGGTTTGAAGATCAAAGAACCGGCAACCTAAATAAATCGCTCCAAAAACTCCAAGATAAAGGAAGGTGAAAAGACCATGCACTCCCCCTGAAAAAAGATCAATCAAAAACCCCTGGCCAAACGCAAAGGCGCCTGAAGTGGTCTGCCCATAAGACAGAAAAAGATAGGCCGTTATGATGGTCAAAAGATCCAGGTCAAAAATATCCGAACCCATAAGATTAATCCATTTCCCCTTGATCAGGGTGAAAATTAACCCCAAAAACCATGCAAAAAGGCAAAAGGCGACTTCTTTTTTGGCTGAATGTTCTACGATCTATTATCCTTTATTGAATTAGAATTACTAAAACCTCTTCTAATTTGGAAAAATCAACAACCGGTCTGGCCGCAATGTCCTTGAAAAGGTCTCCTGAGACTTCCTTGACATCTAAAATATGTCCCACTGACAGACCTTTTGGAAAAACGCCTCCAAGGCCTGATGTAACTACCATATCTCCAACAGCGACATCACTCGATTTCACTACATAATCCAGCTTGCACATGTCAGTGGATACCCCTTTTACCATACCCCTGTCGCGAGACCGTTGGACAAGGCAATCAACGGCACTATTTTGATCAATGATCAACAGGACCTTGGCATAAGTCGGCGAGACAGAAACGATTCTGCCAACTACACCGCTGGCATTCACTACAGGCATATTCAACTTCAGGCCCGCCCTCTTCCCTTTGTCAATAATAATTGATTTGAACCATCCCGTGGGGTCCAGGCCGATGACCTGGGCGGCCAGGACCGGCCGATCAATGGTCTGTTTGAATTGAAGGAGTTCCTGAAGTCTCTGGTGGGTGGACAACTGTTCCCTGTAACGGATGTTTTCCATCCTGAGGGCATCAACCTCTTTTTTCAACTGCCTGTTTTGATGACGGACATTGACTAAGTGGAAATAGCTTAACCAGAACTTCTCTGTGATATTGACGGTCTGTGTGATGAATCTTTGAAGGGGCGCCGTGATTTGTACAATGAACTGTTCGGCCGGATTCCACTTCGGCCTTTGGCCGGAATTTGACGACAGTAAAAACAATATAAAGCCGACAATAAAAATCCACAACCAGATTTTACGAAAGCTTGTTACACCTTTCAATGACTGAACTCAGCTCCGCTTTTATATAGGAGGCTGTCCGAGAATGGCTTCGTAGCGAGATCGAGCGAAAGTTTTGAGGGCAAGTCGAAGATCCCGGACTTTGAGCGGGAGCGACAAGGCCAAAACGGCCGTAGGCGTAGTAATAGCCTACGTTGAGGACGTTTTGGGCTTGGCAACGCAGCCATCAGAATTTGCAGCCGATCTCAGTCCCGCCCTGCGGGATTCTCGGACAGCCTCCTAATATCTATTCCTTGAGCAGACAAACAGGCCTTGTGCCTGGTTTTACGCCTCTTTGCCCCCTGTTTTCGAAGGATAATCCCGGCAAAGGCCGGTTCTCCTTTCATTTATGGATAGACTCTAAGCGATTGCGACCTCCCTCAGGATTGCGAGGTTTTCCAGGGTTTTTCCGGAACCAATAACCACGGTTGATAAGGGATCCTCAGTGACGGTTATGGGAAGTTTGGTCTCCTCTCTCAGCAGGACGTCAAGATTCTTGAGCAATGAACCGCCTCCGGTCAAGACGATCCCCTTATCCACTATATCCGAGGCTAATTCCGGCGGTGTCTGCTCCAGGGCAATACGCACTGTTTCAACAATCGTCTCCACCTGCTCTGAAATGGCCTTCCTTATCTCATCCGAGTCTATGGTCAAAATCTTCGGAATCCCGGTAACCAGGTCCCGGCCCTTTACTTCAATGGTTTCAATTTCATCGCCTGGAAAGGCATTACCGATGCTGGTTTTTATGATCTCCGAAGTCCTTATACCTATCAAGAGATTGTATTTTCTTTTAATGTGGTTCAAAATGGCATCGTCCATCTTGTCTCCGGCAACCCTGACAGACCTGCTGTAGACAATCCCGGCAAGGGAGATGACCGCAACTTCAGTGGTCCCGCCGCCAATATCAACTACCATGTTGGCAGTAGGTTCGGTGATGGGCAATCCCGCACCTATGGCCGCGGCCATGGGCTCCTCAATAAGGAACACTTCCCTGGCACCGGCAGACTCCGCGGATTCACGAACGGCCCTCTTTTCAACCTGGGTAATCCCGCTGGGCACACAGATAATGATTCGGGGTCTCACGAGGGTCCTTCGGTTATGGACTTTTGTTATGAAATGACGAAGCATTGCTTCAGTAATTTCAAAATCAGCAATCACTCCATCCTTTATGGGACGGATAGCCACAATATTTCCCGGGGTCCTGCCTAACATCCTTTTGGCTTCCGTGCCGACTGCCAGGACCTTGTTGCCCCCTTTTCCGTCTTTCTTGACTGCCACCACAGAGGGCTCACTCAAAACGATCCCTTTTCCTTTCACATAAACAAGAGTGTTGGCCGTCCCGAGATCAATGGCCAAATCATTGGAGAATAAACCTAGAATGGGATCTAAAAGCATTATCCTCTCCTTTCCTTAAAATAGGCATTTCCAAATCTTATAATTTATAGGAAATTAATTGGATTATCAAACATAAAATGGGCAATCAGAATTTGTCTTGACAAAGTCTTCAGCTCGTGGTTATATAATTGTTTGTTTCAAATCAACCAGGATTGAGTAATAACATGAAAAGAACTTATCAACCCAGCAATATAAAGAGGGCGCGAACCCACGGTTTCAGGGCCAGAATGCGAACAAAAGGCGGTGTAAATGTCTTGAAACGAAGAAGGGCAAAAGGAAGGAAACGATTAACTGCATAAAACATGCCCTGTAAATCCGGCCGATTCTCCTAAATTTTATGGGATCTTTTTCATTTCCAAAAAGAATAAGATTATTGAATCGAAAGGATTTTGTCAATCTAAATCGGTTGGGTGAACGACATTACACGAGACACTTTACTGTCATTCTCAAAAAGAACGGGCTGGGCATCACCAGACTGGGGGTCACTGTTACCAAAAAGACAGGTAACGCGGTCAAAAGGAACAGAGTCAAGCGGCTAATCAGGGAATTCTTCAGACTCAATAAATCATATTTCCCGCAGGGATACGATATCGTCGTCGCAGCAAAGAAGAATGCCAGCTATTTGGATCTCCGGAAAACCAAAGAGGAGCTCGCAGAAATCATCTTTGATAAAAAATTCTGTGTATAAAATCAGACATATACCTATCGCACTGATAGGCGTATATCAGAAATTCATTTCCCCTTTTTGGCCTCCTTCCTGTCGTTTTTACCCCACATGCTCAAGCTATGCCCGCCAGGCAATCAAGAAGTACGGAATCATTAAGGGAGGTTTCCTGTCGCTTATCAGGATATCCAAATGTCACCAGTTTCACCCGGGTGGATATGATCCCCTCGTTTGAAGGATAAAGCAAACCTTAAAGCATGTGGTGGTACTGTCAACTTTTTTGTGTAAATTTCTTGTCTGTTAATTCCTTGAAGAATGGTAGGTTCTTTCGTACTTTTCCTATAGGGCTTGTCCGCCAATGGACTTCCATCTTCAG
>JAFDAP010000025.1 GCA_019313765.1 Deltaproteobacteria bacterium
TGCATCTTTCGGTTCTCAGGGAGGTCAGCGTTCTTGGACTTCAATACCTGCTGAATCTCCACCGCGCACTGTACAGCATCCACCACACTGGCAAACTCGGCCAGGATATTGTCTCCCGGGGAATCCACAACCCGCCCTTTCCATTGGGTGACGAGGGATGTCATGGTTTCACGATATTCGGTTATGGTCTCAACGGTCGCGACCTCGTCGTCCCCCATGAGGCGGCTGTAACCTTGAACATCGGCGCTGAGAATGGCTGAGAGCTTTCTTTTGACGTCTTTTGTGGTCATGGGATCACCCCGCTATAAGGTCTGAATGGAAAAAGATTGGGGCTGTTTTGTTGAATTAGTGGTGGGTTATTGCTCTGAATGACATTAAACATTAGACATTCTATCACTGTCAAGCGAAACCTGACTTAGGATTTTGTCTCTCGATAATGAATAGACGGTATTTCGGACTGAAAGCCAAAAGTACACAGGAGCAAGATTGCACATTCTATTGGGCTATTTGATGAAAATCACCCTTTAACGTGTTAAGGACAATTGGCCTATAAGCAACCAAAAACTACTCTGAGAGGATTCCAGGTTACCCATCTGTTTGAGTTTCCGGGCAAAAGGTGAAAGCTACATATCCCAGCCTTGACAAGATGCGGGTGATATGAGACAGAAGGTTCAAGAATCATTGAATTTTGGTAAGGGATCAATTCTTTTGTATGGTGGTTCTGACCTATAACCCCAGTGTACCGGTCTGCATGAGCCAAGAGTCAGATCTAATAGATGAGAAGGTGACATTATGAAACGGTTTGATATGTCAACCATCCTCTCCACTTTGGCTTTAATTATTCTCATTGTTGCGGGGTGTGCCAAAGTACAAAGGCCGAGTTTGGATACCGATTCCTATCTTAATCGGGGCGTGGCCTATGGAAAAAAGGGCCAGTATGACCAAGCCATCGTTGATTTCAACAAAGCAATAGAGTTAAATCCGAGGGATGCTACTGCTTACTACAATCGGGGGATTTCCTATGGAAAAAAGGGCCAGTATGACCAGTCCATCATTGATTTCAACAAGGCAATAGAGTTAGACCCGAGGGATGCTGCCGCTTACTACAATCGGGGGATTTCTTATGAAAAGAGAGGCCAACATGACCGAGCCATCTTAGATTTCACCAAAGCAATAGAGATAAATCCAAGGTATGCTAAGGCATACATCAATCGGGGGGCTGCCTATTTTTCCAAAAGAGAATACGAGAAGGCATGGGATGATGTCTCTAAAGTACAAGATTTAGGGTACCAAGTTCCTCCAAGATTTCACAAGGATCTTGGTGAAGCCTCAGGAAGAGAGAAATGATCAATACTCTGGTCTGATTTAGAAGTTATCTTTTTCATTGCTATCCCTAATTATCGTTCAGGCATTTTTTGACCAGTAACTCCCTACTTCAGTTCTGCTATTAATTTAAGCCTTTGATTACCCCTGACAAAATGCATGCTTTGATTCGGTATTGTTACATAGTTTTGGCCAATATAAGGCAGAACCTTAATGCAAGCAGTTTTCTGTTATGATCACCGTAGAATTGTACCATAGAATTAGGAACAAAGAATTGCCGAATAGTTTGAATGCGGTGTTGGGCAGAAGTAAGATTAATAAGATAACCAAAATTACTGAAAAATACAAAACAGGAGGCAGGTATGAAAATTTTGGCTCTAAATGCAACTTATCGTCCCACAAAGACCACAACTCGCCTGACCCAAAGTGCACTAGAAGGCGCGGCTTCTGTTGGGGCTAATACCGAAATGGTTATGCTTCGGGACAAAAATATTCAATTCTGCAAAAACTGTCTGACATGCTACAAGGATTTGGAATCTGAAATAGCGCCTTGCACGATCGACGATGATGTCGGAGAAATTTTGGAGAAAATCCGAGACGCAGATGGAATCATTATGGCGTCTCCCGTTCATTGTGGATTTGTTACAGGGCTGATGACTGCTTTTGTTGAGCGTATAGCTTTTAGACTTTGTCGCCCTACAGGTGAAATCATGGGACTCAAAGGTTGTCCCGAACCTCGATTGACTGAGAAGGCCAGAGCGGTAGCTACTATTGTAAGCGCAGGGGGGATGCCGATCGAGATGAGAGAGTATTGTGACTTAGGAACACCATGGCTGAAAGAAATGGCGGGGTTTTTTAATGGAGAGTGTATTGGCGATATCTACGCCGGAGCTGTCTTTACCAAAAAGCTTCAAGACGAAGAATGGTCCAAATCGTTTTTATTCAGAGAACTCACAGAAGAACAGCTCCAGGAGGCCTTTGATCTGGGTGTGAAAATGGCTGAGGTTATAAAAAGCGAAAAGGTACGTCCCTATAATCCTGAGATTTTCATGAAGGAAGGTGATCAGGGCAATTAAAACCTAACTTCCAGTTTAATGCGAACCCTTTGAGTGTTGACGAATTATAAAGAAATCTCCTAACTATTGCTATAGGAGACTACATTTCCAGAATTATCTGTGGATTTGAATATGTTTGAAAAAAGTCAAAGATTGATCTGGTAGTCTTGCATTGATTTGGTGGGTGTGCTAAGCTGACTTAATGCACGAAACCTTCTCCCGAAGATACTGACACATGTCACGAAATCCTGACCTTTCCCAAGGCCAGAATCATTTACTGAAGGTGGTCCTGAAAACCGTTTTTCTCTTGACATAAAGCAGTTTTTGTCGTTTCATCAAGTAATATCCAACCAATCATTCAACCTCGATTCAGGAGGTTCCCTCATGCCAAAACATCTCAAAATGTATATGTCCTGCTCCTAATAGGGTATAATTTGCCCTGTTGGGAGCTCAAAACCTCTTCTATAAAAAGCCAAACCCATCGTGAGATGAGGACGGAAAGCCACGGGTCTTAATACTCCCCGTTGAGCCTCTTTTAAAGTATCCTGTTTCTGAAAGATAGCCGGGTTGCCGAGTGTGACATCGTAAAGTTCACGTCAAGGCGGTTCGGCTTTTTTGATTTTACCACGGCAGTAAATTTTACCAAACCGTCATATCCAGTGCACCATTTCTGTGAAACTTCACTAAAAAGAAAAATCTTCCTCATTCGTTGCTTTTCTGCTTGACATCTCGCATTTTCTTCTTATTTTGTACGAAAAGCGGATTATCGTTTAAAAATAAGAAAGGAATCGGGGGCATCTATGAAACAGAAAAAAATTGAGTCCATTCTAAACACCGCAAAAAAAATGTTTGCGCGTTATGGCTTCCAGAAAACAACACTGGATGAGGTTGCCCGCATGGCCAGGGTGGCCAGGGCGACCCTTTATAATTATTTCGGGAACAAAGATCAGGTCTATCTTGAGGTCCTTTGCCGGGAAATTGATGATGTAATCAAACAAGTGTCATTATCTGTTGAGCAGGAGGTATCCCTTGTGGACAAATTACGCGCCTTTGTCCAGGCAAAGTTTCGTTACATGAAGGATGCAATCAACATCCTGAATCTGGACAGGGAAGGAATTGATAAATTGCTTCCAAAAACCGCCGAAATACACGACAGCCTTTTTAAAAGGGAGGTGGAGATCATTCGCTGTATTCCTGATCGTGGTGTAAATGAAGGGGTTTTTAGAATTAAAGATGTTTTTCTGACAGCCCAGCTATTGGTTACACCCTGAAGAGGTTCGAATGAAACTGGTTGATACAGGAGAGTGATAAACAGATCGAAGATTATTTACATCCGCTCACCGATGTCGTCTTCAAGGGGATATTGGCTGAAAGACCGAGAGAATAACCATGCTTGAAAATCCAACAATCATCTTTTCCTCTTTTTTCTTCTTCTCGATCTCGGAGTGGATTATTGAAGTAGCCTATAGCTCAGCGAAAAACAACCATTTGGTCAATCCTGGATTTCTGAAAGAGCCATATCTTCCCATATACGGTTTCGGAGGGCTTTTGCAATATTTGCTGCACATGGCGAGACTATCTGGCACCCATGGCGTTGCCTTCGATAGGCAGGCGAAAATCGTGGGTCAGCATGGCCAATTCCAGTTTTCCTTCGTATGTGGTTTTAAAGGAGAGTTATATGCAAAAAAATAAAGCTATTGCTTATCTCCCTGGAACTAATCGGGCGGGCAATTCACTCAACATATTGCTCATAGACGCACAACCACGCAGCTTGCCGTTTACTACCTTCAGGACGCTCACTCTGCCACGGGTAGCTGGCGCCACCCCCGATAAGCACCATGTGCAGATTATTGACGGCCGTGTGGAGAACATCGAGATCCCGGCTCACGGAGTCGATCTGGCAGGAATTACTTTTTCATGCAATAACGCGCCATTAGCATACGACATCGCCAGAAAGGCAAGGGATCATGGAATAATGACTATCGCTGGAGGCACCCACACAACGGCTGTTCCGGATGAGGTTCTTGAACACTTTGATAGTGTTCTTATAGGCGAAGCTGAAGGCGGCGCATGGGAGAATGTTTTGAGAGATGCCGAAAAGGGTTTGCTCGAAAAACGATATACCAACGCTACACCGCCAGACCTGAGCAGTTTAAGTCCACCACGTCTTGATTTACTGCGTTCTATGCAATACATGACGGTTTATCCTGTCGAGGCGACCCGTGGATGCCCAAATCGGTGCTCCTTTTGTTTCAACAGGTATATTCACCCAACATACCGTAAGCGTCCTGTTAGCCATGTTGTCGACGATATTGAGCTATCCGACTGCAATAATATTTTCTTTATGGACGACAATCTCACCGCTGATAAAAAACATGCAAAAGAACTGTTTGCTGCACTTCATCCATTAAAAAAACGATTATATTTTCAGATGGAATTGAACGCAGCAGAAGACGAAGAACTTGTGTGTCTTGCCGCCCAGGCAGGTTGCAGGGGTATATTTGCCGGCCTCGAAAGTATAAATAGCGCAAGTCTTGATTCTGTCTCAAAATCATTCAATCGGATTGAAAGATATAAGGAACAAATAGCAGTTCTTGACCGACACGGCATATTTGTAGTGGGTGGTCTTATATTCGGACTTGATGGGGACAATCGCGAAGTTTTTAATCAGACAATGGAGTTCCTTAATAATAGCGGAATATTCAGCGTTGTGGTCAACCTTGTAATTCCTTACCCGGGCACGGAGTTTCATGCACAGATGCAGAATGAAGGCCGTTTGTTGGACTTGGATTATAAAAGCTATACGGGATATAGGCTTGTCGTTGCCCCAAAGGGTATGTCGTCTGAGGAACTAAAAAAAGGATACGAAAATTTTACAGAGGAATTCTACTCGGTAAAAAATGTAATGAGTCGTTTTCGAAAGCAACATCGTACGCTTCGGCAATTGCCTATGTATGCTGCGGTCAACCTTGCATACCGGTTACCCAGGCAGACGAAATCCCGAGTTCTTTGGGGTTAATTGAAAAGAAAGGAGGTAACAGTCATGTCCAATAACAAATTAGCCGAAAGACTGACAGAAAGGAAGAACCTTATTGTTAGCAATGCGCAAGATGCAATTATCAACAAGGTAAGCAACATTTTGTTGGGAATTCAGGATAAGGTCTCACAGAAGGCGTGGACTAAACTTCTTAAAATGGCTGACAGCCTGGATAAGGACGGAGCTTATGCCCCGGCCATAAATGGTATTCGGGGGGCTCTTGAAATCGACCATCCTTACCTCCAATTTCTTGATATCTTAGCTAAAAAGAGCCCTCAATGCCGTAAGAAGTTTATAAGCAATTTTCTTCTTAATGCAGTCTTTAGAGGAAATCACAAGAGGCAGGAATTCTCACGTAAATACAATACATCTCAACCCTTCTTTTTCGTTATTTCGCCAAGTATGAGGTGCAATTTACACTGTCTTGGCTGCTATGCCGGGAATTACCCTCAAAAGGACAAGCTGTCCTATGAAGCAATTGACCAGATCCTGAAGGATGCAAAAACAATGGGCATATATATGGTCACTGTCTCTGGTGGCGAGCCGTTTTTCAGAGAGGATCTTCTGGATCTATTTGCAAGCCATAATGACATCTACTTCCAGGTATTCACCAATGGCACTTTAATAGACTCTACACTGGCCAAAAAGATCTCCCAGCTTGGAAATATTGCGCCTGTGATATCCTGTGAAGGATTTGAGGAAGAGACAGACTATCGCCGCGGCAGGGGCACATTTCAAAAAATCTGTCAGGCCATGGATAATCTTAAAGAGGAAGGGGCAATCTATGGTTTTTCCACGGTGCCGGCCTCTTATAATTACTCTACCCTACTTAAGGAAGAATATTACAGGTTTCTTGTTGAGAAGGGTGCGCTATTTGGTTGGTTTTTCCAGTATATACCCATAGGTCTTAGACCGGAAACGGGTCTCATGCTAACCCCGCAACAGAGGGTGACTCTCCATGACAGGGTTAGAGAAATGCGCAACAAGTACCCCCTGTTTGCGGCTGATTTTTGGAATGATGGCCCTTATGTAGATGGATGTCTGGCAGGGGGGAGAACAAACTCGGGTTATTTTCACATCAATAGTAACGGTGACATTGAGCCCTGTGTCTTTGCCCACTTTGCCGTGGATAATATAGTGAATATCTATAAACGTAAAGGACACTTGTGGGATGCTCTGAATTCCGACTTTTTCAAGGAAATAAGGGCCGGTCAACCCTGGAACAAGAATCATCAGATGCCATGTATGGTGATCGACAATCCCCAGTGTCTGCGGAACGTGGTTGAAAAGACACATCCCTATCCAACCCATGAAGGCGCTGAATCCATAATTGAGAATCCACTACTGGTTAATCATCTCGACACTTACTCACAAAGGCTGGGTGACACCTTAAAGGAGAGGGATTTATTAAATCACTATGAGGAAAGAAAAGCTGCGGCAAACTGAGAGCTCACGGGTTCAAAGGTTCCCCGTCCGGCGGGATTCAAAAGATATCATCAGACGCTGGGATTTTGAATTTCATCCAGTGGGAATTCATGAACTTTGAACGGGCTCGACGGAATTCGGGAATTTCGTACGTTCTGACTAACGGGAATGGTTCAATGGCCGGCGGCAATATTTGCGTTTCAAGGGGAGATAATCATGCATATATTTCCCTGAGCAACAACAATGGATTAATCCTGTCGAAGATCCCCGCACATAGTGCGGGGGAACTTGTGAACGCTTACCAAAAGAGTATCGAGGCGCACTTTGACTCAAAAGAACCTTAATATACCAAATTTGCTAACCGCCTTTCGGGTGATCTTCCTGCCCTTTTTCATCTACCTTATCCTGCAACCCTCACGGGTCAGTCGTATGATCGCCTTTGCAATTTTTGCCCTTACTTCCCTTACGGATCTATTGGACGGATATATTGCCCGCCGTCTGAATCAAGAGACGGAACTTGGCAAATTTCTGGACCCGTTGGCCGATAAGTGCCTGGTGTTAGGGGCTTTTATTACCTTTATCTTTCTCTCCGAGCAAATCCAGATCTGGATGGTCCTATGCATTTTGGGACGGGACATTGTGATCACCAGTTTCCGCTACCTGGCGATATATCAGGGTACAAGTTTGCGGACTTCCCGTCTTGCCAAGGTAAAGACTGCTTTCCAGATGTTCAGTATAATTGTCATTCTAACGAGCCTTATGATGCTCCCCGTCCCTGAGCACGATCTCATCAACCAGCAGTATCATATTGCCTTGGAAACTGGCCTCTCCCGCTGGGACATTGCAGGTTCAAATATCCAGAGATTTCTCCATGGTCAGTATGACAATTTCTTTTTCGTCCAGGCTTCTTTCGTCCCTTATTACCTGATGATATTAACCACGATCATCACGCTTGTCTCCCTTTTTCGCTATCTATTTACCAATTACAGCCTTCTCAAGGGGCCAATTCCTGCGATACGCCCCAAGGGCAAAGGAAAACGATGTTTAAAAGATATGGAGATTGGAAGAACCAATGCTCTGAACAAATGTCCCAACTCCGCAGGCAGGAAAGGATCAGGGCGAAGGGGGGTAGTGGCATGACCCTGAATATGCCTGATATACTTTTCTCTTTCTCGGTTTTTTCTTTATTAGGTTGGATCATGGAGGTCTGTTATCGATCCATACGTGAGGGTCATTTTGTAAACCCCGGGCTCTTGAAAGGCCCGTATCTCATCCTTTATGGAGCCGCCGCCCTGGTGCTCATGGCATCTGTCTCGTTTATCCATGAGTATAATGTTTTTGTGAAAGTCCTATGCTATTTTGTGTTAACAACCGGGCTTGAGCTTATCTCCGGCTTTAATGCACAGCATTTTTTCAACGTCCGGTTGTGGGATTATTCTGACCAGCGTTTCCAGTTTAAAGGACATATCTGTCTCAAGTTTTCCATTTACTGGATTTTACTCGCCTTTGCATTTGAATATCTCCTGCTCCCGACCTACCAAGGCCTGACAAGCCTGCTCTCGCCCTCTATCAAGGGAGTATTCGGTGTAATCGGGGTTGTTCTAATGGCCGTCGATTTTGCTATGGTCGTTAAGGGAAAACAGCCTCACGTTAAAAAGGAGCATCAACCTGCTTCTACTATTGGCTGGAAAAGGGGAAACCCATAAGATGGAAACGGAATTTATGAGCATCGCAGCACCGCTGCTTGAGAACCCAATGGTGGCAGGGTTATCGCAGTATCCGCACCATCGTGGCAAGACACGTCTCGATCATGTCAAAGAGGTTGCCGAGTTAAGCTTTCACTGGGGCAAACGGCTCTCCCTGGACTGTAGGGCCATAGTCAGGGGCGCCCTGCTCCACGATCTCTTCTTTTACGACTGGCTTCATGAAGGACCGAGACTGCACGGCTTCAGACATCATAATATCGCGCTCAGGAATGCCCTACAGGTAACGAAATTAACGGAGAAAGAGGCCGATATTATCAAAAAACATATGTGGCCCCTCACTCTAATGCCTCCACGTTACCCTGAATCGCTTGTTGTATGCTTGGTAGATACATTTTGCTCGGCCAGGGACTATGTGAGGAATCGGGTTTAAGGATTGCAGGAATGGAAAAGACGTATACATCGGGAGTTGATATCGGTTCCACAACGGCCAAGGTAGTAATCTGCGATGAGAATAGCCACATGGTCTTTGACCGCTACCGACGTCATCAGGCCAAAACCGAAGAAACAACGAGGCAGATCTTAGAGGAGGCCTTCAGTGAGCTTGGCAATATTGAGCTTGATCTGACGGTTACCGGGTCCGCAGGAATGGGAACGGCTGAGGCCTTTGGGCTTCCCTTTGTCCAGGAGGTGGTGGCCTCGGCACACCTGATAAAGAGAAGCTATCCTGAAGTCAAGACATTCATTGAAATCGGGGGTGAGGACTCAAAGATCATATTTTTTGACGATCATTTTCGTCCCGACATCAGGATGAACGGCAGTTGTGCAGGAGGTACCGGGGCATTTATTGATCAGATGGCCGTACTTCTAAATGTACCGGTTTCTGAATTTAATGCATTAGCAGAGAGGGCCGTTTCCATCTATCCCATTGCCTCCAGGTGCGGGGTCTTTGCCAAAACCGACATTCAGGCCCTGCTGAGTCAGGACGTATCAAAGGAAGATATTGCCGCTTCAGTGTTTCACTCTGTGGCCCTTCAGGTAGTGAGCAGCCTGTCACGAGGCCGTGATATTGAGAAAAAGATACTCATAGGCGGCGGGCCTTTAACATTTTATCCCGAACTGCGTCGGGCCATGATAAAAATTCTCGACCTGAATAACCCTGACGACCTGATTGTCCCGGACCGCCCCGAACTCATCCCTGCTATGGGAGCGGCCTTGACCCGGGATGGGCAACCGCACCGGGCCAGGATCAGGGATCTTCTCACCATGGTCAAGACAAAGGAATCTCCTAAGTTGAACAGGGGGACCAAGAGACTTCCGTCCCTGTTTAAGGGCAAGGAAGAGTTCGAGTCGTGGCAGGAAAAGCACTCAAAGGATCGGGTATCCAGGGTTAATTTAAGCGAGGTAAGAGGGAGAGATCTTTTCCTTGGAATAGATTCCGGCTCCACAACCACTAAACTCGTGCTTGTGGATGGCAGGGAAAGGTTTGTCCTGGGTCATTACGGTTCCAATAACGGCGATCCTATCGGTGCGGTAAAGGAGGGGTTGTCCGGATTCAGGCAAAAATTCAAAGAGGCGGGCTTCTGGCCGCGCATTATCCGGACGGCTGCAACCGGTTATGGAGAAGATCTGATCAGGGCGGCCTTTGGTATAAATGATGGTGTGGTTGAGACCATGGCACACTATCGGGCGGCAAGGTGTTTTGATAGCGAGGTATCATTTATCCTGGATATCGGGGGCCAGGACATGAAAGCGGTCTATATCCACGACCACAGCGTATCGGATATTCAGGTCAATGAGGCATGTTCTTCCGGATGCGGCTCATTTATCGAGACCTTTGCCCGCTCCTTAGATTACGGCATTGAGGATTTTGCTGAAATCGCATGTGACAGCGACGCTCCCTTTGATCTGGGGACCAGATGTACCGTCTTTATGAACTCCAAGGTCAAACAGGCCCTTCGAGAGGGCGCCAGTATCCCGGACATCTCGGCCGGACTCGCCTATTCGGTCATAAAGAATTCCCTCTACAAGGTCCTGAAATTGCGGGACACGGAAATTTTAGGAAATAGGATCATTGCTCAGGGAGGGACCTTTCGCAATCCCGGGGTATTGCGAGCCTTTGAGCTTTTGCTGGAAAGGGATGTCATTCGTCCCGATATTCCGGAGCTGATGGGGGCATACGGCGCGGCATTGACGGCCCTCGGCAACCATTTGGTTAGACCGGCTGAATCAACCGGCTTTAATGCCATTGAAGACCCTAATTTGAAAGTCGATTTTGACAGAAAGGAGTTGCACTGCAATGGTTGCGAAAACAACTGCCCGATTATGAAACTCACCTTTGCCAATGGAAACCGGTTTTTCACGGGCAACAGGT